>CABQXG010000302.1 GCA_902468045.1 uncultured Collinsella sp. | reverse complement strand
CCCACCAGAACCTAAATCTGGCGCGTCTACCAATTCCGCCACGCCCGCATGAGCGCACAGACTAGGAATGATAGCAGATACGAACGACAAGCGCACGCACACCTTTTTCAAGCTCACGACCTCACCACGAGTGCAAAAGGCGGGACGAGTTGCCCCGCCCCGCCAATTACGACTTGTTCGCTGACCTGTTACTCCCCCAGCAGGGCCTTCTCGGGCGTGATCGGCAGCGAGCGAACCTGGTGGCCGGTGGCGTGCGCCACGGCCGAGGCGACGGCGGCGAGCGGCGTGTTGATGACGACCTCGCCGATCGACTTGGCGCCAAACGGGCCCGTCGGCTCGTAGCTCGGCTCAAAGGCCACGCGAATGCTGCCGATATCCAGGCGCGTGGGCAGCTTGTAGCTCATAAAGTTGCCGGTGCGCAGGCGACCGCGATCATCGTGCTCGACGATCTCGTAGAGCACGTGACCGATACCCTGGGCAATGCCGCCCTCGGCCTGGACGCGCGCGAGCGCCTCGTTGATCACGGTGCCGCAGTCAACGGCCGCCGCGTAGTCCACCACGGTCACCTTGCCGGTGGCCTTATCGACCTCGACCTCGGCAATGCCGGCCATAAAAGGCGGAGGCGAAACGGGCAGGCAGGCAGAAGCGTGCGAGGTGAGCGCGTCACCGCCCGCGATGTTCTTGACGCACAGGTTGGCAAAGTCGCGCAGCGTGAGGTAGCGGTTCTGCTCGCGCGCGGCGCGCTCGTCGGACAGGCGCACGTACTGGCCATCGAAGACCACGTCGGCGGCGTCCACGTCCCACATCTGGGCGGCCTTGGCGCAGATCTTCTCACGCAGCTCGGTCGCGGCGTTCTTGGCGGCAAGGCCCGTCACGTACCCGAGCTCGCGTACGAGCCGGCATCGAACGGCGACACGTCGGTGTCCACGCCGCGTACCACGATCATTGAACTCTCCACGCCCAGCTCCTCGGCGGCAATCTGCGCCAGGATCGTGTCGACGCCCATGCCGTTATCGGTGGCGCCGGTGCCAATGGTAATGAAGCCGTCCTCTTCCAGGCGCATGTCGATGCCGGCGATATCCACATTGGAGATACCCGAGCCCTGCATGGTGAGCGCACAGCCCAGGGCGCGCACGCGGTCGCCCAGGTCCACGGCCAGCGGCTTGTCGCGCCAGCCGATCATGTCCATCGCGCGCAGCAGGCAGCGGTCGAGCGCGCAGGCGTTAAGCTTCTCGTTGTAGTACTGCGGCATGATCTCGCCCTCGTGAACCATGTTCTTAAGGCGCAGGTCGGCGGGGTCCATGTGCAGCATGTCAGCGAGCTCGTTGACAGCGCTCTCCACGGCAAACTGGCCCTGGGTGGCACCGTAGCCGCGATACGCGCCGCCGCGGTTGGTATTGGTGTAGACGGCGTCCCAGCTAAAGCGGCTCGCCTTCACGTGGTTGTAGATGGGCAGGCTCTTGTGGCCCGAGAGGCCGATCGTCGTGGTGGCATGCTCGCCATAGGCCCCGGCGTTGGACAGCGTATGCAGATCGATGGCCGTGATGGTGCCGTCGTTCATGGCGCCCAGCTTAACGGTCATCTGCATCTGGTGGCGCGAGTTGCCCGCGGTGATGGTCTCCTCGCGGGTATAGCAGCAGTAGCTCGGACGGCCGGTCTGCTGGGTGACGAACGCAACGAAGATCTCGCAGCAGCCCGTCTGCTTAGAGCCAAAGCCGCCACCGATGCGCGGCTTAATGACCTGCACCTGCGACTGCGGGATATCGAGCGACTGCGCGACCATGCGGCGCACGTGGAAGGGCACCTGCGTGGAGGTGGTCACCGAGATACGCCCGAACGCGTCGGTCGTCGCGAAGGCGCGGAAGGTTTCCATGGGCGCGGTCTGCGTGGCCTGGCTGGTGTAGGTGCGCTCAAAGACGATGTCACTCTGGGCGAATGCCTCGTCGAGGTTGCCAAAATCGCTGGTACCGCTGCACACCAGGTTGCGGGGCACGTCGCCG
>CABQXG010000301.1 GCA_902468045.1 uncultured Collinsella sp. | reverse complement strand
TGGGCGACGAGCTGATGGCTTTGCCGTCACGTACGGTCTGCCGTGTCCGCGGGATTCAGGTGCATGGCGATACGCCGCGCGCGCTGCCTGGGCAACGCGTGGCGCTCAACCTGGTTGGTGACGGTGTCGCGGCGCTTGATCGTGGCGAGATGCTGGGCGTGGCGGATCGCTTTGGTCAGACGTTGCGCTTTATGATGACGTTCACCTACCTGGGCCGCGAGGGCGCCAAGCCGCGCGTGCTTGAGTCGGGCGCGCGCGTGCATGTGATGGCGGGTACGGCCGAGGTCGTCGGCCGCATCATGCTTTTGGAGGGCGAGGCCCCCATGGCGGTGGGCGAGACCCGTACCGTACAGGTGCGCTTGGAGGAGCCGCTGCCGCTGCGAGCCGGAGACCATGCCGTGGTGCTGTCGTATTCGCCCGTTATGCTCATTGGCGGCGGGCGCGTGCTGCTTTCGCGCTGCCGTCGCTCGCGCGAGCTTTCGGCGGGGGAGCGCGCGCTGCTTGCGGCACTCGAGTCCGGCGATATCATGGGCGGTGTGGGCGCTTGGCTGGCGCTGCAGACGCTGCCGGTTACGGCGGTTGATGTTGCCGAGGCTTTGGATCTTGGTGTCGGCGAGGTCGATGCCGCACTGCACGGGTTGGTGGCGCAGGGCGCTGCTTGCGCGCTTGCTGGCTCGGATGGCTCGCTGTATGCAGATTCTTCCGCGCTCGACGCCGCGATGGATGCCTTGGCGACGACCCTGTCGGCCATGCACGCGGCGGCTCCCAAGGAGACGGGCTTTACGCCTGGCGCCGTTGCCCATGCTGCGTGGCCTGCCGCTGATGAAGGCGTTGCCGCGGCTCTGATTGCCGAGGGCTGCTCGCGTGGCGTGTGCGCCGCCGAGGGCGCCGAGGTATTCGATCCGCATTCGGCCGCCGCGGCGGCGCGCGTGGTGCGAGAGGCTTGCGAGCGCATCGTCGCGCTGCTTGACGAGGCTGGCCTGGATGCACCGGCGCTTCCCGAGGTGGGCGAACAGCTGCAGCTCGGTCGCGACACCATGACGCGTGCCCTGCGCGAGCTTTCGCTCAACCGCTCGATCGTTAAGGTTGAGCGCGACGTTGCCCTGTCTGCCGCCGCCGAGGCCCATGCGCGTGAGCTCGTCGCCGCCGCCATTGAGGCAGCCGGCGGCGCAGCCACAACGAGCGTGCTGCGCGAGGCCCTGGGCGTGTCGCGCAAACGCGCCATCAGCATCTTGGAGCACCTGGATGCCGTGCGCTTTACGGTGCTCGACAAGGACGCCGGCGGCCTGCGCTCCCTGCGCTAGGCCGGTCACTCGCTCCCGCCTCCTCAGTTGCGGTGAAATAGTTCCTATTTGGAGGCTTTGGCAGCAAATACAGGAACTATTCCACCGCAACTTCTTGTTCGTCTTTTTTGGATGGAGCCGTTTCGGTTTGGTAAAATACCGCCGCACTTGGGAACGGATGGGCTCCGGTGGGCTCCGCGGTCCTCAAAACCGTTGCGAGGCGTGCAAAACGTCTTGGATGTGTTCGATTCACATACGTTCCCGCCATACGCTACCAGCGCTTTTGTGCTCGCGGTCTTGCTGCGTGCCGCAAAGGCGCTGTTTTGTTTTTGCACGAGCTTTTTGTAGCGCTGCTATTTCGGTGGCTGTATTTAGCTTCGTGCACCGGGTTTCGAGCATGCCGATGGAGGTGTTTTGCCGTATGACTACCGTAAGACGTGCCCATCTTTCTTGTGTCGTCCAAGCGGGCGGGCTGTCCTCGCGCATGGGCTGCGATAAGGCTCGCATGGCGTTTTGCGGCGAGCCGCTCATCGAACGCGTACTGGGTCGGCTGGCGCAAGTTGCCGGCTAATTGGTCGTGACGACCTCGCGTCCCAGCGAGCTTGCCTATCTTGAGGAGCGCGCGTTTGGCGGTCTGGTGCCACGCGTGGTAGCGGACCTTGAAGGGTCGGCAGGCGCCATGCGCGGCATCGCGAGCTCGCTGGCTGCGGCTCGGCTGCCTCTC
>CABQXG010000300.1 GCA_902468045.1 uncultured Collinsella sp. | reverse complement strand
CCTTCAACCAACTTGGCAAGCGAGATGCCATATGCCTCCTCGGTAAGTGTCGCGGCAACAGCCAGCGTCTGACGCTTCGAGGCGCCCGTCAGATGCGGCGCGATCGATGCCGAGTAAAGCGCAAAACGCGAGGAGATGGCGGCAACGCTCGCGATAATCGAAGGTGCCGGTACGCCCGCCAGCCAAAGATTGCAGATCATAAACTGGCCGCTGCCCGTCACAAACGTGCTGCTCAGGGCAAAGACCATCCAGGGCTCCATTCCCGTCTGCCCCATGATCATTCCGCACGGCGCGCCTATTGCAACATAGGTAAGCATCACCGGCCAGACGGTTCTAACGATTTTGAGCACCATACGCTTCTCATCCTGACAAGGTCTCCGAGCCGCATGTAGCGATACGGCAGAATCATCATCCGACAGCAACCGAGTTCACCTACAATTGCCACCGGATCGAAAGACACAACTTTTTAGGAAGTCATTATGACAGCTATCGATCGAGACCGGGCGCGCGCGGCCTTCAAAAGCTACACCGATGCCTACGACGCCACCAACCCACGCATCGCGCTCAAAATCGAGCATACGTACCACGTGGCCGAGGCATGCGATGCCGTGGCGCGCGAGCAGGACTGGTCGTCAGAAGATATTGACCTGGCATGGCTTTGCGGCCTGCTGCACGATATGGGCCGCTTTGAGCAGCTGCGACGCTGGGACACCTTTAAGGACGCCGAGAGCATGAGCCATGCGGTGCTGGGCATCGAGATCCTCTTTGGCGAGAATCCCGCCGATGCACCCGCCGTAACGAGCATCCGCGACTTTATCGATGACCCGGCAGAAGATGAGCTCATCCGAGCGAGCATTGCCTATCACAGCGATTTCCGTCTACCCGCGCAGCTCGACGAGCGCACGCGGAGCTTCTGCGATATCGTGCGCGATGGCGACAAGATCGACATTATGCGCACCATCGCCGACAGCACTGTCGACACTATCCTCAAGGTGGACGAGAAGACGTTTCTCGGCAGCCGTTTCTCGTCGCCGACACTTGCCGCCTTTGACGAGCACCGCTGCGTCGCACGCGATGAACGCAACGAGCCCGCAGACTACCTGGTGGGGCTCATCTGCTTTATGTTTGAGCTCGTCTATCCAGCGAGCCGCGCGCTGGCGCGCGAGCAGGGCAATATCTGCCGCCTGCTCGACGCGCCTTTTGGCATCACGCGGCCCTTTACCGACCCCGCCACGCAGGCAACTTGGAGCCGCCTTAAGGACGAGATGCGCGACTGGCTGGCGCGCGCCTAGCGCTCAAGCTGAGCCAGCAGCTCCTCGACGACCTCGACGGCATCGCCGACAACCTTGTACTGGGCAGTACCAAAAATGGGGGCATCCGGGTCCTCGTTGATGGCGATGATGCACTCCGCCCCACCGATGCCGGCAAGATGCTGGATGGCGCCCGAAACACCGATACTCACGAGAAGCTTGGGCGAAACCGATACGCCCGTCTGGCCAATCTGATGGCGATACTCCAACCAGCCGGCCTCCACGACAGGTCGCGTGCAGCCAAGCTCGGCTCCCAGAGCCTCGGCGAGCCTTCGCATCAGCGGCAGATTTTTCTTGGAACCAATGCCGCGACCCACCACGACCAGGCGCTCGGCATCGGCGATCGAAGCCTGCTGTCCCCACTCCTCGGCGGGAATCGAGATCTCGACACGAGCCTTAGCATCATCCGCAAGTGATATCTGGGTGATCGTGCCGGAGCGGCCGTAGTCGAAGTCGGGAGCCTTAAAGATACCGGAGCGCACCGTTGCCATCTGCGGACGGTGGTTGGGGCAAATGATGGTGGCCATCAAGTTGCCGCCAAACGCCGGGCGCGTCTGCTGCAGTAGGCCCGTCTCCGCATCCATCGAAAGCACGGTGCAGTCGGCCGTAAGACCCGTTTGCAAACGCACGGCAACGCCGGGTGCCAGTTCGCGACCAAAAGCGGTCGCACCGTATAGGATGGCCTCGGGTTTGCGTTCGGCTACCA
>CABQXG010000299.1 GCA_902468045.1 uncultured Collinsella sp. | reverse complement strand
CCTCGAGCTTCTCGAGTGAAAGCGCGCCGGCCTCGACGGCAGCGATCATGCCGGCGTCCTCGGACACGGGGATAAAGGCGCCCGAGAGACCGCCCACGCTGGAGCTGGCCATGACGCCGCCCTTCTTGACGGCATCGTTGAGCATGGCGAGCGCACAGGTCGTGCCCGGGCCACCGCAGGTGCCCACGCCGATGATCTCGAGGATGCGCGCGACGGAGTCGCCGATGGCGGGCGTGGGAGCCAGCGACAGGTCGACAATGCCCTTCTCGACACCCAGGCGATGGGCGGCCTCGCGGCTCATGAGCTCGCCAGCACGGGTGATCTTAAAGGCGGTCTGCTTAATCTTTTCGGCGACTTCCATCATCGATGCGGAATCGGGCAGCGTCTCCAGGGCTGCAGCCATAACGCCGGGGCCCGAGACACCTACGTTGATGACGGCGTCGGCCTCGCCACCGCCGTGAACGGCGCCCGCCATAAACGGGGAGTCTTCGACCATGTTGGCAAAGCAGACAAACTTGGAGGCGCCAACGGAATCCTCATCTGCCGTAAGCTTGGCGGCATCGATGATGGTCTGAGCCGCCATGAGCACGGCATCCATGTTGATGCCGGCGCGCAGGCTGGCGACGTTGACGCTGGAGCAGACACGGCTCGTGGTGGCGAGCGCCTGGGGGATGGACTGGATGACGCGGCGGTCGGCATCGCCGATGCCCTTCTGAACGAGCGCGGAGAAGCCACCCAGGTAATCGATGCCGAGCGTCTCGGCCGCGCGGTCGAGGGCATGCGCGATGGGGGTGAGGTCCTCATCCTTGCAGCATGCGGCGATCTGCGCCACCGGGGTGACAGAAACGCGCTTGTTGACGATAGGGATGCCGTACTCGCGCTCGAGGTTCTCGGCGGTCTCGACCAGATGCTCAGCCGTGTGCGTCACGTGGTCGTAGATCTTCGTGCACATGCGGTCGAGGTTCTCGTCGCCGCAACCCATGAGCGAAACACCCATGGTGATGGTCCTGATGTCGAGGTTCTGCTCCTCAACCATGCCGCGGGTTTCCGCGATTTCTGCGGGCGTGATCGCCATCCTTGCACTCCTATCTGCCAAAACGAGCATAGTCTTGTCTATTCTAACGTGCCGCACGCGTCTCGTGGCGCGTGCAGCACGTTTTGGTGCTCGGTTGTTTCCGTTGTGTTACTGCCCAAAGACCTCTTCGGCGATACGAGCACTTTCGGCGGCGTCCTTGGCGTAGTAGTCAGCGCCGATCTGCTTGGCGTATTCGGGGGTGAGCACGGCACCGCCTACGATGATCTTGACGCCTGGCACCTCGGCATGAAGCAGCTTAATGGTCTCCTCCATGGCGACGACCGTGGTAGTCATAAGCGCCGAGAGGCCGACGAGCTTAATGTCGCGTTCCTTGACGGTCTTGAGCACCTCCTGCGGGTCGACGTCGCGACCCAGATCAAAGACGGTGTAGCCGTAGTTATCGAGCAGCATCTTGACGATGTTCTTACCGATGTCGTGGATGTCGCCCTTGACGGTGGCCACGCAGATTTTGCCCTTGTCGGCAATCTCGCCGGCGGGCATCAGGCGCTTGATGGTGTCAAAGCCCACACGCGCGGCCTCGGCCGAGGCCATGAGCTGCGGCAAGAAGAACTTTCCCTGGTCAAAGAGGACGCCAACCTCGTCGAGGGCGGGGATAAAGTGGTTGTTGATGAGGTCCATGGCGTCGTGATCTGCCAGAAGACGCTCGGTCTCGGCTGCGATCTCGCCTTTGCGGCCCGAGACGACCATGTGGCGGATGGGATCGTCATCGGCGCTTGCGGTGGTGCTTGCGGCAGGTGCGGCATCGCTCGATACTGCTTGAGCTGCTGCCGGGTTTGCAGCGATCTTGTACGGATCGGTCCAGTCGGCGTAGCGCTCGATGTATCCGGTCGAGCCCTCGTCCTCAACGCTCAGCACGCGATAGCTGTAGACGGTGTCCATAAAGCGCTTGGAACCCGGGTTCATGATGGGGGCGTCTAGACCTGCAC
>CABQXG010000298.1 GCA_902468045.1 uncultured Collinsella sp. | reverse complement strand
GTCTACTTTGATATCCATCTGGGTAGCAGTGATACCGTCCTTTGTACCGGTTACCTTGAAGTCCATATCGCCGAGGTGGTCCTCATCACCGAGGATATCGGACAATACGGCGTATTTTTCTTCGCCTGCATTCTTAATCAATCCCATTGCAATACCGGATACGGGCTTCTTGATTTTTACACCGGCATCCATCAGTGCCAGCGTACCGGCACATACGGTAGCCATGGAAGATGAACCGTTTGATTCGAGAATATCGGATACTACACGCACTACATACGGATAATCGGCAGGGATTTGTCCTTTCAAAGCACGCCATGCAAGGTGTCCGTGACCGATTTCGCGACGACCTACACCACGTTGTGCTTTGGCTTCACCCGTAGAGAACGGCGGGAAGTTGTAGTGGTGCATGTAGCGCTTGCCCTCGGTGGGCTCGATGGTATCCAGACGCTGGCCCTCGTTGAGCATGCCGAGCGACAGGACGGAAAGCACCTGGGTCTGGCCACGCTGGAACAGACCGGAGCCGTGAACGAGCGGCAGGTAGTTGTCCTTCACCATGATGGGACGAATCTCGTCGGCGGCACGGCCGTCGACGCGCTCGCCGGTCTCGACGACCATGGTGCGCATGGCCTTCTTCTCGAGCTTCTTGAGCGCCACGGGGATCTCGCGCTCCCAAGCGGCCTGCTCCTCCTCGGTGAACTCGGCACGGATGGACTCCTTCAGAGCCTCGACCTTACCGATACGGGAGAGCTTGTCGGCGTCGCGAAGGGCGGCTGCCATCTCGTCGTAGTGGGCGAAGATGCGCTCCTGGACCTCCTCGACGGGCTGGTCGAGCGGGTACTCCTTCTTGACGATGGGGCCGTTGACCTGCTCCCACTCGGCGACGAACTCGTCCTGAGCCTGGCAGAAAGCAGCAAGGGCCTCCTGGCCAAACTTCATGGCGGCGAGCATGTCGTCCTCAGAAATCTCCTCGGCACCGGCCTCGACCATCGAGATGAAGTCAGCAGAGCCGCCCAGCTCCAGGTCCAGATCGGAGTTCTCGCGCTCCTCGTAGGTGGGGTTGACGATAAACTCGCCGGTCTCCACGTTACGGCCGATGCGCACGCAGGCAAGCGGGCCCTCGAAGGGCACGCCACCGAGCGTCATGGCCAGGGAAGCACCCATGACGTTGATGACGTCGAAGGGGTTGACCTGGTCGGCGACGAGCGAGGTGGCGACGATGTGCACCTCGTTGCGGAAGCCGTCCGGGAAACTCGGGCGAATCGGACGGTCGATCATGCGCGCGGTGAGCGTGGCCTTCTCGCTGGGACGGCCCTCACGCTTGAGGTAACCACCCGGGATGCGGCCGGCTGCGTACATCTTCTCGTTGAAGTCGACGGTCAGCGGGAAGAAGTCGTAGTTCTTGCGCTCCTTGGAGACGACCACGGTGTCGAGCATCGTGGTGTCGCCCTGCTTGACCAGGCAAGCGCCGGTGGCCTGCTTGGCAAGCTCGCCCGACTCAAAGGTGTAGGTCTTGCCGTACAGCTCAAAGGTCTTGGATACGAGTGTCATTGTTCTCCTTTACCCCACAGGCCCCTTGCCTGCGGGCTTCTCATGTGACGCGAGCTCCCTGCCCCCGCCACGCTTCAGAGCGTGATTGTTCGCGCCCTTACACAAAAAGAGCGCCCCGCTGCGCAGGACGCTCTTAGCATGTACAAATCCTTACTGGATGTTGTCGCGAATGCCCAGAGCCTTGATGAGCTCACGGTACTCGACGATGTCGTTCTTCTTGATGTAGGAGAGAAGACGACGACGACGGCCGACGAGCATGAGCAGGCCACGACGGGTGTGGAAGTCCTTCTGGTGGGACTTCATGTGCTCGGTCAGCTCCTTGATGCGCTCGGACAGGATGGCGACCTGAACCTTGGGGTTGCCGGTGTCGACCGGGGTGTTACCGAACTGGGCAGTCAGCTCCGCCTTGCGCTCTTTGGAAACAGTCATTGTTTCACCTTTCGTTTCTTGTCGCCCTCGGGCGACGCTATTCGC
>CABQXG010000297.1 GCA_902468045.1 uncultured Collinsella sp. | reverse complement strand
GCCAAAGCGTTCCTCGCGCTTGGCAATGACTGTCAGGCCGGCTCGCTTGCCAGCGGTGATGCCGGGCACCGAATCCTCAACGCAGCAGCAGCGATTCGCGGGCAGCCCCAGCAGATCCAGCGCATGCAGGTAGATGTCGGGCTCGGGCTTGCTCTCCTTAAACTGCTCGCCGCTCACCACATACTCAAAGGCATCCGACAGCCCGCATGCGTTGAGCACTTCCTCGATGCTATCCATGGAAGACGAGCTGGCAAGCGCAACGCGAACGCCGCGGCGCGGCAGCTCTCGAATCGTATCCACGGCGCCCGGGTTGATCAAAGCCTGATAGTCGCGCGGACGCTTATGCGCCCACTCGTCCCAACGGGCCAACGCTTCCTCGCCAGTGAAATGCCCCTTACCGGCACGCTCAAACCAATCGACCAGCATATGCAGGAAGAACTGATGCGAGGTACCGACCTGGCCGTTCAACTCCTCTTGAGTCAGATTAAGCCCAAGCTCCTTGGCAAACGCGGCAGTCTCGCCCAGGTAGTAATACTCGGTGTCGACAATGACGCCGTCCATGTCAAAGATAACGGCGTCGAACGGAAATGCGGACACGGCACCCTCCCTAACAAAAGGGCGCCCGCAAGCGGACGCCCGAACCATGCACTATCGGCGATTCTAACCCAGTAGCTGGTCAAGTGCCACCGCGATACCGTCTTCGTTGTTGTTGGCGGTCACCATCTGGGCCACGGCCTTGACTTCATCGACAGCGTTACCCATGGCGACGCCGGTACCAGCCCACTCGATCATGGACTTGTCGTTCTGGCCGTCGCCAAACGATACGACCTCGCTGGCATCGATGCCGAGCTTGGGCAGGGCACCCTCGAGCGCGCGGGCCTTGTCAATACCGGGCGCCGTGTACTCAAAGTACCAGTCGGCCGTAAACATGCCCGAAAGCGTCTGCTTAAAGGGCGCATACATCTCCTCGTAATGTGCCTGCAGGTAGGCCGGATCGCCCGCCGTCAGCAGCTTGTCCACGGGATAAGCATCCGCCACCTCATGAAGGCTCTCGACTTCGCGAATCTTAAGGTCGCAGGCATCGCGCTCGTATTTGACGATATTCTTCTGCGAGCCGTCCGGCAGTGTAATCATGCAGCGATACGAGTCCTCTACATGCAGGTCGCGCCCGAGCGAGATCATGGGGATCACATCATAGTTTTGCAGGTGATCAATCAGACGGTGCAGCTCGTCAGCCGGCATGGCCTGGTCAAAAAGGACCTCATCGGTCTGAGCGTCGACCACATGCGCGCCATTAAAGGCAACCAGCAGACCGTCATGGTTTTGAAGGTCGAGCTCCTGCGCCAGAGCATGTAGTCCCCATGCGGGACGGCCCGAAGCCAAAATGAGCTTAATGCCCGACTCCTGCGCCGCGAGCAGCTTTTCGCGCGTGCGCGGGCTAATCACTTTCTGGTCGTTGGTGAGCGTACCGTCAATATCCATCGCGATGGCTTTAATTGCCATATGTGCCTCCTTGCATCGTTTTTATCGCGCACTATCTTATCCGAGCCGGGGCACGTTCGCACAGCGCGCGTATGACGGTTGCAAAACCACCCCATTTGAAACAAAGGCAAAAAAGTACTTGCAAAGACGCGTTCCGAAATATAAGTTGAAAAAAGACCGCCGTTGCGGTTTTAAGTAGATCGAGCATATGAAGTTTGAGTTTTAGCGTGTAAGAGAAGGAAGATCGGCAAAGTACAACCCCAAACGCAATGACAACTTAATGAGGTAACTGCCACATGTGAGGCACCCAGGGCATTGCTGTCTCGATTTTGAGCACGATGCCTTCCGCCTTGCATGGGCCGTTCCATCCCACCCCTGCAGCAACTGCCTCACGGGCTCATTGAAAACCGCATAGCACCCCAACGTCAGCACATCACCCACGGCAAGCACATCACTCACGACAACCAACACATCAACAAACAGCACGAACATCAACCGATTGGAGAAGCTATGACAAACCACCACGCTGAAGACGGCGATAAGAAAAGCATTCTGGATGCC
>CABQXG010000296.1 GCA_902468045.1 uncultured Collinsella sp. | reverse complement strand
AGCAGGTTGCCCACGTACTCGTTCGAGGCCTCGCGACCCTGCTCACGCCTCACGCCCATGTACACGGGCAAAAACGCCGTCACGAGCATGCCGCCCATCACGAGTTCGTAGAGCATATTGGGCAGGTTGTTGGCGACCTGATAGGAGGACGAGAGTAGCGACATGCCGATAGCGGCCGCCATTGCCCACGTGCGGATAAAACCGGTGACGCGAGACACGATGGTCAGGATGGTCATAAGCCCGGCGGAACGACCAACCGTGGAGTAGTCCGACGAGCCCATGTCGTCAGTGTCATCTCGCGACGAAGAAGCTTCGGATGAGGGTGTCTGAGGCGCAGATTCTTTTGCAAAATGAGCTCCGCGCTTCAATTCTTCCTGCGGCATCGCTCAGTCCTCTCTCGTAATCGCGGCAACCGTCGCCCCGCAAAATGCAATTAAATCATCGGGTGCAAGCTCGAGCTGATAACCACGCTTGCCTCCCGAAATAAAAATGGTATCCCAAAGGACACATGTCTCATCAATGAGCGTCCGGTAGCGTTTTTTCATACCGACCGGGCTGCAGCCGCCGCGAACGTAGCCAGTCGCCGCAAGCAAATCCTTCACATGCATCATGGCCAAGGACTTCTCCCCCGCGGCACGCGCGGCGGACTTTAGATCGAGCTCGTCGGCAACAGGGATACAGCACACGACATGGTCGTTGGACGGTGTCACGCAGACCAAAGTCTTAAATCCTTGACCGGGCTCCTCGCCAAGCTGCTCCGAAATCGCGACACCCAGGCCCACCGACTCATCACCATCGTCTTCGTACGTATGTAGAACATAGGAAATGCCGGCGCTTTCCAGCTCGCGCATCGCATTGGTTTTTGGCGTCTTTACAGCCTTTGCCATGACATATCCTTTCCCTCGCATTCGGACGTAAGGATTAAGTATATGTCCAATTCGGCTGCATACGTCACTTCGGCACAGCAAGCGCCATCGAATCACAAGGAGTCGATGGCGCCCATAAACTGAATCGCCTATTTATTGAGCATCAAGTTGAGCCTGACGCTCCCGGTCACGCCTGAGCAACGGCGCCAAAAACTTGCCCGTATAACTCTGCGGACAGTCCGCAACCTGCTCCGGTGTGCCCGAAACCACGACGGTTCCGCCGCCGTTACCGCCCTCGGGACCCATATCGATCAGGCGGTCGGCAACCTTGATGACATCAAGGTTGTGTTCAATCACCAGCACCGTGTTGCCCGCATCGACCAAGCGCTGCAGCACATCGAGCAGCTGGCGGACGTCCTCAAAATGAAGGCCAGTCGTCGGCTCGTCCAAAATATAGAACGTCTTGCCCGTCTGGCGTCGATGAAGCTCCTTGGCGAGTTTCACACGCTGCGCCTCGCCGCCCGAGAGCGTCGTGGCGGGCTGGCCCAGGCTCACGTAGCCCAAGCCTACATCGTACAGCGTCTGGAGCTTTCGCTTGATCTGCGGGATATTCCCAAAGAAAGCCAGTGCCTCGGCCACGCTCATGTCAAGTACGTCCGAGATGGTCTTGCCACGGTAGGTGACCTCGAGTGTCTCGCGGTTGTAGCGTTTACCGCCGCAAACTTCGCAGGGAACGTAGATATCGGGAAGGAAGTGCATCTCGATCTTGATCTGCCCGTCGCCCTTGCACGCCTCGCAGCGCCCGCCACTCACATTAAAGGAGAAACGACCCGGCGAGTAGCCGCGCGCCTTCGACTCCGGCGTACTCGCAAACAGCGCGCGAAGATCATCCCACAGGCCGATATAGGTAGCAGGGTTGGAACGCGGCGTGCGGCCAATCGGCGACTGGTCGATATCAATAACCTTATCGATACACTCGATGCCCTCGATTTTTTTATACGGACCCACAGGGCGCGTCGAACGGTGAATAGCATTCGTAAGGGCAGGCGCAATGGTGTCGGTAACCAGGGAGCTCTTGCCTGATCCCGACACGCCGGTAACAACCGTAAGCGTACCAAACTCGATCTTGGCGGTAACGTTTTTGAGGTTGTTGGCTCGAGCGCCCGTAATTTTAAGG
>CABQXG010000295.1 GCA_902468045.1 uncultured Collinsella sp. | reverse complement strand
GGAGGCCAGCGGCAAGATCTATACCGTGCTCAAGATCGATGAGGTGTCCAACCTGGGCGCCGCGCGCATCCGCATCCGCTCGCTCATGGCAGCGCTCAAGGATCAGGAGGCCGAGCGCCTGGCCGAGGCCACGGCCGCGGGCGAGGCCTACGAGCAGGGCGATGCCGCGCCGGTGGCTCCCTCCACGGATGCTCCCGCGTTTGCGAGCCGCAAGTACACGTTCGAGGCGCAGCGCGAGAGTGCTTCGACCGCGTGGCCCAAGGTGCCCTTTACCGAGCAGATGCGCGAAGAGGGCTACACCATCCTGTGCCCGCAGATGGCGCCGATCCACTTTGACCTGGTCAAAGAGGTGTTCCGTGGTGCTGGCTACAACTTGGAGCTGCTGCCCTCGACCGATCACGATGCCGTCGAGGCCGGCCTGCGCTATGTGAACAATGATATTTGCTATCCGTCGATCCTGGTAACGGGCCAGATTATGGAGGCCATCGAGAGCGGTCGATACGACCTGTCCAAGACAGCCGTGGTTATCAGCCAGACCGGCGGCGGCTGCCGTGCCACCAACTACATCGCACTCATCCGCAAGGCCCTGCGCGAGAGCGGCCACCCCGAGATCCCGGTGATCTCGCTTTCGGCCGTGGCGCTCGGCGAGGACAACCCCGGCTTTAAGATTACGCCGGCGCTGCTTAAGCAGGCCGTGTACGCGGTGCTCTTTGGTGACGTGATGATGCAGATGCTCTACCGCTGCCGTCCGTACGAGGCAACGCCCGGTGCGGCGAACGCACTCTACGAGGAGTACATGGCGCGCGCTCGCAAGCTGGCGCCCAAGTTTAACCGCCACAACTACACCAAGCTGTGCCGCGAGGCCATCCGCGCGTTCGACACCATGCCGCTCGTGGGCGAGGGCACCAAGCCGCGCGTGGGCGTGGTCGGCGAGATCCTGGTCAAGTTCCATCCCACGGCCAACAACCACGTGGTCGACGTTATCGAGCGCGAGGGCTGTGAGGCCGTGGTGCCGGGCCTGCTCGACTTCTTCCTGTACTCCATGAGCAACGCCGAGCTGCAGAAGGACGAGCTGGGAAGCTCTGCCACTACGCGCGCTGGTATGCAGGCGCTCATCAAGCTCGTGGACTGGATGCGTACGCCGGTGGAGGAGATGCTCGAAAAGTCCCGCCGCTTCGAGGCACCCGAGCGCATCGGCACCATGGCCGACAAGGCCCGCACCGTGCTTTCGGTGTGCAACAACATGGGCGAAGGCTGGCTGCTCACGGCCGAGATGCTCGACCTGATCGATCACGGTGCGCCCAACATCATCTGCACGCAGCCCTTCGCGTGCCTGCCCAACCACGTGGTGGGCAAGGCCGTGATCAAGGAGCTGCGCCGCCAACATCCCGAGAGCAACATCGTCGCGGTGGACTACGACCCCGGTGCATCCGAGGTCAACCAGCTCAACCGCATTAAGCTCATGATTAGCGTGGCCAAGGAAAACATGCGCGCCGGTAAAGGCTTTAAGCTCGAGAAGGTGGCGCCGCTCGCGATGGACGAGGTCACCGGCCAGATGCGTGCCCACGACGGCTGCGTGAGCTGCGGGCCGGCCAGCGAGGAGGCCGTTGCATCGGTCGCCAAGCGCCTGGGACGCGGCATTAAGAAGTAGTTGGCCTGCTTTGGGCTAGATATGAGGCAAACGGGTGGTAGCCGTAGCGGCTGCCACCCGTTTTTGTTGGACACATGTTGCGCAAATGACCTTGCTACAGCCTTCCGTGGGCTCACCCGATTTTTGGGCCGGCTCGGGCTTTGAGGACAAGTTACTGCAGGCCCAAGGCGATTTTTCGCTCAACGCAGGCCAGCACAGTGTGACCTATCTGCCAAACGACGAGACGATCGCTATGGTCTACCCATCGCCACCTACGAGATGGAAGCCGAAAAGTACATCTACCGCGTGTACAAGTACGAGCTGTAGCACTGTGCTTAGGTTTGACCAATGGAGTATGAAAACACGCCGTTCGCCGATGCCCCCTCCGTGAGTGGTAGCCATATGGTTTGATATCAGAAACAT
>CABQXG010000294.1 GCA_902468045.1 uncultured Collinsella sp. | reverse complement strand
GCGGTAGCAAGCCTGGACATCGGGATTCTCGTGCGAGAAGCGAATCTCGGCGTTCGCATCCAGGCCCCAGAGTACCTGACCACGCTCGGCCGCCAGCTCGCAGCCGTCATGGATGGGCTGACCGCCGCCACCGACGCAGCCGCCGGGGCACGCCATAACCTCAACGAAGTCATAGCTCGCACGACCGTCGCGAATCGCGTCGAGTAGGCGGGCGGCGTTGCCCAGCCCGTGCACCACGGCGACGCGCACTTTGGTGCCCTCGATATCGGCCGCGGCTTCCTTCCAGCCGTCCAGGCCGCGCACGTCAGTAAAGAAGTCCGCATCGGGGTTCTCGCCCGTCACCAGGTAATAGGCCGAGCGCACGGCGGCCTCCATCACGCCGCCCGTGGCGCCAAAGATCACACCCGCGCCCGTGCCAAAGCTCAGCGGCGTATCGAGCGGCTCCTCGACCAGCGTGTCAACACTCACGTGGCTCGCGCGGATCATGCGCACCATCTCGCGCACCGTCAGCGCAACGTCCACGTTGGGCGTGCCGTCCTCGCCCACCATGCTCGGCAGCGCACACTCGGCCTTCTTGGCCGTGCACGGCATCACGGACACCACGAACAAGCGCTCGGGCTCAACGCCCAGCACCTTGGCGTAATATGTCTTGGCGATGGCGCCGAACATCTGCTGCGGCGACTTGGACGTGGACAGGCTGTCGACAAACTCCGGATAGCGCGCCTTCACAAAGCGCACCCAACCCGGGCAGCAGCTCGTAAACATGGGCCAGCCGCGGCTGTCGCCTTCGCCCTTAGCGGCGGCGCCTAGGCGCTCGAGCAGCTCGGAACCCTCCTCCATAATGGTGAGGTCGGCCGAGAAATCGGTGTCGAACACGTACTCAAAGCCAACGCGGCGCAGTGCGCAGGCCAGACGCTCGACGGTGGCCTCCTCGCGCTGGATGCCGAGTTCCTCGCCCCAGGCGCTGCGCACGGCAGGCGCGATCTGCACCAGCACGATCTTGTCGGGATCGGCGAGAGCATCGAACACGGTCTCGGTGTCGTCGCGCTCGCGCAGCGCGCCCGTTGGGCAATGCGTGATGCACTGGCCGCATGCGACACAATCGGTCTTGCCGATGGGTGCGCGCCCGCGGGTACCCACGGCGGTATGCGTGGCGCGGTTGGTCAGGTCCCAAATCCCTAGGCCCTGCACGCTCTCGCACACCTTGATGCAGCGCATGCATTTAATGCACTTGTCGTTTTCGCGGATGATGGGAAAATCGAAATCCCAGCCCTCGCCCGTCAAGTGCTTTTGATACGGCAGGTAGAAAATGCCCAGATCGTTGGCGATGGTCTGCAGGTTGCAGTTGCCGCTGCGCACACAGCTCGTGCACTGCGAATCGTGCTGGGACAGCAGCAGCTGCACGTTGGTGCGACGGGCCTCGCGGGCCTTGGGGCTGTTGGTGTGGACCACCATGCCATCGAGCACGTAGTTGTTGCAGGCGGCAACCAGCTGGTCGCAGCCCTCAACCTCGACCACGCACACGCGGCAGCCGCCGATCTCGTTCAGATCGCGCAGGTAGCACAGGGTGGGAATCTGGATGCCGACGGACTTGGCCGCATCCAGGATCGTGGTGTGCTCGGGTACCACGACCTCGCAATTATCGATAGTGAGCTTGACCATGTTGTGCGCTCCGTTTTCGCTGTTGTCGCCGACGGTGGTTTTGTTGAGCTCTACCATTCCAGGTTCCTCCCTCCGCGGAACGCGCCAAAGCCAAAGTGGTCGCAGCGCAGGCAGCGGCTCGCCTCCTGGCGCGCCTCCTCCTCGGTGAGACCCTGCTCGACCAGATTCCAATCGTGAATGCGCTCGCCGGCCTCGCGCTCGCCCAGCTCGCAGCGGCCGCACTCGTGCTTGCCCTTAAACTGCACGGTCGGCAGCTCCACGTCGAGCTTGATCTTGTGGTCAAAGCCCAGGTAGCGGTCGATGTTTGCCGAAGCCACGCGGCCGGCGTTGATGGCACGGATGACGGTGGCGGGACCGGTTTGGCAGTCGCCGCCGCTCAAGAGGCCATCGA
>CABQXG010000293.1 GCA_902468045.1 uncultured Collinsella sp. | reverse complement strand
GAGGCCGATGGCGGCGGCGCAGTAGAGGGCGTCCATGACCTGCTCGTCATCGAGCTGCAGGTGGTCGGCCAGCGCCAGCACGCAGCCGGGCACGACGCCCGCGGAGCCTGCCGTGGGGGCGGCGACGATCACGCCCATGGTGGCGGAGCGCTCGAGTACGGCCATAGCGCGGGCAACGGCGTCGGTCTGGACGGCGCCCATCAGGCTTGCACTCAAATCGTTGCAGCGGGTTGCTTCGACGAGCTTGGCCTCGCCGCCGATAAGCCCGCCGAGCGAGCGTTGCGGATTGGCGAGGGGAGCCATGGTCTCCTCGCGCATGACGTCGAGCACGCGGCGCATGGCAGCGACGGCGTGGGCCTCGCCGGTCAGACGCGCCTCGCGAACGGCCATGACGGCGCCGATGCTGAGCCCCAGTTCCTCGCACGCATCGAGCAGCTGCTCGCCGTCGTCGAAGATTTCCTTGGCCGAGACGCCGGGGGAGAGCGACGAGGCAGAACCAGGGAGCTCGATAAACGTTGCGTAATCGACATTGTCGAGCTTGCGCAGCATGGGGACGACGGTGTCGTCGGGCGCGCCGTCGGTCTCAAAGACGGAGTAGGCCTGGCCGCCCACCTCGGTGCGGTAGGTGCGGCAGAAGGCGATGTTCACGTGTGCGTAGGCGAGCAGGTTGGTGAGCGCGGCGAGTACACCGGGGACGTCCTTGTGTGCCACGAAGAGCGTGGAGTACATGCCCGAGATGTCGACGCCGACGCCGTTAATGCGGCTGATATGCATCTTGCCGCCGCCCAGGCTCTCGCCGCGGACCTGTGCCGTGGCGCCCGTGTCGTCGACCATGTCGATGTCGACGGTGTTGGGGTGGATGGAGGCGTCGTCGCCCTTGATGTCAAAGTGATATTCGAGGCCCTGCTCGTGCGCGAGGTCGAAGGCCTGCTTGATGTTCTCGTCATCGGTGTCGAGGCCTAGGATGCCCGCGACGAGCGCACGGTCGGTGCCGTGGCCGCGGTAGGTGTGGGCGAAGGAGTTCCACAGGCCAAAGGTGACTTTGGTGATGCGGCCTTCCAGCAGGCTGGCGGCAACTTGGGCGCAGCGCAGGGCGCCGGCGGTGTGCGATGAGCTGGGGCCGACCATGACGGGGCCCAAGATCTCGAATGCCGAGGTCGTAGCTAGTGTTTGCGGCTTGCCTGCCATGACTGCTCCTTTGTTTTGTCCCATCGTCCCGAGGGCGGGGCATAAGGTCGCCTGCTCGGACAGTCCTGCTCGCACGGAGAGCACATTAAGTGCTCTCCGGCTCGTGCGGAACTCGCGATCAACCTTATGCCTCTCGGACTGTCCCGGCCCTCTCGGGTCCTGAGCGCGACTCACCGGACTGGTTTATCTGAATAAATATGGCGAAGGCCCCTTTTGGGGCCTTCTTTTTAGAGGAATTCGCCTACTCGGTGGACTTCGGGTTGTAGGTCTACGCCGAACTGCTCTTTGACTTTGGCTTGGATGTCGCGGATGAGTTCGTCGACGTCGGCTGCGGTGGCGTGGTCGGCGTTGACGATGAAGCCGCAGTGTTTTTCGCTTACCTGGGCGCCGCCGACGGCGTGGCCGCGCAGGCCGGCGTCCATGATGAGCTTGCCGGCAAAGTGGCCCTCAGGGCGCTTGAAAGTGGAGCCGGCGCTCGGCATGTCGAGCGGCTGCTTGTCCTCGCGGCGTTGGCGGTAGTCGTCCATGTCGGCCTTGATCATCGCGGCGTTGCCCGGGGCAAGGTGAAAGGTGGCAGAGAGCACGATAAAGCCGTCGTCGGCGATGCGGCTCTTGCGATAGCCCAGGTTAAGCTCGTCGACATCGAACTCAATGATATTGCCGCTGCCGCGGGTGCCGTCGTCGAGCACGCGGGCGGGCTTATAGACGCGCACAGACTCCAAAACATCGGCCATGCAGGCGCCGTAGGCACCGGCGTTCATATAGCAGGCGCCGCCGACCGAGCCGGGGATGCCCGAGAGGGGCTCCATGCCGGTAAGGCAGGCTTCGGCGGCAGCTGCGGCGACATCGGAAAGTAAGGCGCCGGCTGCTGCCGTAAC
>CABQXG010000292.1 GCA_902468045.1 uncultured Collinsella sp. | reverse complement strand
CCAAGCCTATGCGCGTTGCTTTTCCCGAGGGCGAAAACGAGACCATGATGCAGGCGGTCGCAAAGATCGCCGCCGAGCATCTTGCCGAATGTGTGCTGGTCGGCGATGGCGGCAAGCTCAAGGAGCTTGCCGATGAGCGCGGCATCTCCCTTGACGGCATCGAGATTGTCGATGTGACCGACGAGGAGGCGAACGCCGCTTGCTGCGAGCGCTACCTTTCTCATCCGGATTGCAAGTTTAAGCCCAAGGGCGCTGCGCGCCGTATGACGCGTCCGCTTGAGCGCGCCCTGATTTTGCAGGTGCTCGGCGATGTCGACGTTATGTTCGCCGGTATCGATAACGCTACGGGCGATATTATCCTGGCTGGTCAGGCCATCGTCGGCCTTGCCGACGGGGTGGACACCGTGAGCTCGTGCGGTATCGCCGACATCCCCAACTGGAATGGCGGCGAAGGTGGCCTTTTGGCTTTTGGCGATTCTGCCGTGTGCGTTGACCCCACGAGCGAGGAGCTTGCCTCGATCGCGATTTCGTCGAGCGAAACGGCACGCTCGCTGACCGGATGGGATATCCGTTGCGCGCTGCTTTCGCATTCGACTGACGGTTCGATGGATAACGAACTCGTCGACAAGGTACGTCGTGCTCGCGAGATTGCCAACGATCGCCGTCCCGACCTTGCCATCGACGGCGAGTTCCAGTTTGATTCGGCGATTAACCCCAAGGTTGCGGCCAAGAAGGTTCATCGCGAATCCGCTGTTGCAGGCCAAGCCAACGTGGTCATCTGGCCCGATATCAACGTGGGCAATATCGGCGTCAAGATCATCCAGAATCTGACCGGCGCCAATGCTTACGGCCCCATGCTTCAGGGCTTCAAGAAGATCGTGTGCGATTGCTCGCGCTCTGCGCCCGTCGATGAGATCGTCGGCAACGTGGTGATGAGCTGCGTGCGCGCCCAGGCGCTTAAGGAGGCTTAAGGCATGTCCGATAAAAAGACTCCCTGGCGCGTCCTGGCAATCAACCCTGGTTCCACTTCCACGAAGGTGGGCGTTTTTGAGGGCGATGAGTGCAAGCTCAGTAAGAACGTTGCGCACGATGCGAAGGACCTTGCCCAGTTCGACGGGGTTTCGGCTCAGATGCCGTATCGCTGCGATCTGATTCTTGGAGCGCTGGGGGAGGCGGGCCTAAAGCTCGAGGACTTTGATGCATTTGTCGGTCGCGGTGGTGGCTTGCTTTCGCTGCCCGGTGGTACGTATGCCATCAACGAGGTTATGCTCGAGCATGCCCGCATCGGTGCGAATGGCGTTCGGCACCCGGCGCAGCTGGGGCCCCAGATTGCCCACGAATTTGCCGTGAAATGTGGCAAGCCCGCCTTTGTGGTGAATCCTCCCGATACCGACGAGCTGTGCGACCTCGCACGCATGACGGGCATTAAGGGCGTGTATCGAAACGTGCACCTGCACGCCCTTAATCTCAAAGAGACCGCCATCCGCCATGCGGCAAAGCTCGGTCGCGCATACGACGAGTGCAACTTTATTGTCTGTCATATCGGCGGTGGCATTTCGATTTCTGCCCACCTTAAGGGCAAGATGGTCGACGGCAACGACATCGTTGGCGGCGAACGCCCCATGGCGCCGACGCGCTGCGGATCGGTTCCCGCGATCGAGGTCGCAAAGTACACCGCGGAGCACGGTCTTGATGTCGCCCGCGCCCATTGCATGAAGACTGGCGGCTTCGTTGACCTTTTGGGTACCTCCGATGCCATCGAGGTGTGCGAACGTGCTGCAGCGGGAGATAAGGCCGCAGCTCGCGCCTGGGATGCAATGGTCTACCAAATCTGCAAGTGGATTGGCGAGATGGCATGTGTGCTGAAGGGCGATGTCGACGGTATCTTGCTCGGAGGCGGCATGGTCCACAGCAAGGAGCTCGTTGCCTCGATTGAGGAATGCTGCTCTTGGATCGCCCCCGTGTCGGCTTATCCCGGCGAGTTTGAGCTCGAGGCGATGGCGTCTGGCGCCTGCCGCGTGCTCGATGGTGTCGAGGAGGCGCTCGTGTACAGCGGAGAGCCCGTGTTCACT
>CABQXG010000291.1 GCA_902468045.1 uncultured Collinsella sp. | reverse complement strand
GGTGATGTAGCCTATGGCGGCGCTCGGGCCAAGGTAAAAATCGGGGGCACAGAACGGTGTCCTACGCTCCCGATTGAGTCGATGTGTTTAAAAGGCCGGCTTGCCTATTCGCTAGCGCCTTCGCTGTCTTCGCGGTCACTGGCAAGCTTTGCCGCGCCAGCGACCGTTGTCGCCACGGCGGCAGCGGCGAGCCCGGCGGCGATACCAGAGCCGTCGCCCGTGTCGGCGAGTTTTCCGCCCGAGTCCTTGCTCTTGTTGCCGCCGCCGTTCTTGTCGGCGCCGTCTGCGTTGGAACCCGTGCCGCTGCCGGTGCCGCCTGCACTGCCCGAGGCCGCTACGGTAAAGCTTACGGCTCCATCGCTGGCGAGCATGTAGTTCTGTGCCGCGTCGCCCAAAAGGTCTTTCGCGCGCACCCAGTACGTCCCTGCGGCAAATGTTTCGCCCTCGGCCATTGCCGTGCCCGGAGCGCCGTTCGCGTCGTGCACAAACTCGAGCTGGGCCGTGCAGGCATCGGTTTCGAGCTTGCCCTCGAGTGATGCCGCAATCTTGGCGCGCACGTCTTCGCCGGCCTTAAGGCCTTCGAGTCCCTCAAAATGGGGCGTCAGCGCGCGTCGATCGATATCGATGGGCACAGAGCCCTGCAGCCCCGTAACGGTCTCGTTGCCCAGGGCGTCGACATCCACGTATTCGATGGCAAACGCGCTGCCAGAAGCGGCCACGTTGAGTACGTTGCTGCTGTCGACAAGGCGGAAATGGCCCTCGCCAACGGTCTTGCCATCTTGGAGCGAGGCATCGCTCAGCGAGTCTCCATACGTCATGTGCATGCGGTCCGGGAGGCAGCATGAAACTGTTGGCTTGTGCTTCGCGTCGTAATTGCGTTGGTAGATGCTCCGGGCCAGTGCCGAATCGACAAAGTCGGACGCGATAATGCCAACGTGCTTGAGGCAATCTGACTTTGTTTTATCGCTGCCGCTGGGATTGATGTACTGGCTCTTGTACAGATGCTCGTTGACCACTCGCGCCGCGGTAAAAGGATTGCTTCCTTGTTTGTAATTCGTGCAACTGGTGTAGTTGATAGACCAGCAGCGTTCCAGGACTTGCACCTTGGCGCCATCATTGTCCTCGACGTCCACCTTGTTGCGCGTGAGATTGGTCGTCTCTCGCAGCGCCATATCGACCCAGCTAATCTTGTCGGTTCCGGTGCATTCAAAATGGTCCTGGGCGTATACCTTGGTGCAATAGGGCTCTTTGTCGCCCGCATTGCCCGTAGTCTCAAAGCCTCGCGCGTCTTGGACGAGGCACATCGACTGCCCGGAATGCGCCTTGATTTTGTCGTCCCATTGGGTGAGATCGAGGCCCCACGTGTGGCTGCTTACGCTGTTGCCGGCGAGTACAAATCGACGCAGCAGGACGATCTTTCCGCGCACCTCGTTCAGTGTGGGGATTCGGCTCGACGTGTAGAACAGATCGGGATTATCGTGCATAACCTTGGCGAAAGCCGTCGTAACGCTTTCGTCGGTAGCCTCGTCGTTGCCTCGTGACGCAAGCATGATGAGCGTTTCTGACGGGTTTTCGTTCAAAAATGTTTTGAAGTAACCGATGACATCGGAGAGATGCATAAAGCCCCCGTCTTTTTTGAGCAGGTAGCATCTTCCATGGTCGATACCGGGGTCGCCGTTCTCGTCGTTCCTTCCGAGTCGGATATCAAAATAGCGAATGCCTTCGAGCAACTGCGTCGGGATGTAATCCTGCTGGCACTTTGCTTGTGAGGATTGGGGCTCGGTGTCGTTGTCCACGCTGCAGGTGCCCGAATCATGCGTGCCCGGGATACTCAGCTCGTCGAGGTACTTCATCCAGCATGGTCCGTCGACGTAGCTGCTATACGTGGCCCAGTCGATACTTCTAACTGTGGTATTGATCTTGCCCATGTCGTAACCGACAAGTTCTAGCTCCCACGGAATGCTCTTACTCTTATGGCAGATCTTATTGTTGTCCTGGTCTTTGCCGTCCGATTCTATTGCCAGGTACTTAATGTCTTTTTTCTCGGTTTCTTTCTAGACCGTGCGGTCTCGAA
>CABQXG010000290.1 GCA_902468045.1 uncultured Collinsella sp. | reverse complement strand
GACCTGCGTGGTCGATATATCGGCATGTCCCAAGATCTCCTGTAGCACACGGAGGTCTGCGCCGCCCGCAAGCATATGGGTGGCAAAGGAGTGACGCAGCGTATGGGGATGGAGTCCCACCAGCCCCACCTGGCGCCCATAGCGCTCACAGATGGCATGGATGCCCTGGCGTGACAGACGGCGGCCGTTCTTATTTAAAAAGACCGCCGAGGTCTCGGTTCCGCGGGCATGGGCCGCCAAGCGGGAACGCCCCTCAGTTACATAGAGCGTCAGAGCTCGCGCCGCGCTTCCCACCAGCGGTGACAGGCGTTCCTTTGAGCCCTTACCGCGAACGAGCACAAAGCCATCGTCGATATGGATATCGCCCACATCGAGCCCCACCAACTCGCTCACACGTAAACCGCATCCGTAGAGCACTTCCAAGATGGCATGGTCGCGCAAGCCCATCTCGCCCTCGGGAAAGTCTTGATCGAGCAGCGCCGAGACATCCTCCACCGATAGATACTCCGGCAAACGCTCAGCCTTTTTAGGCAGGCGCAACGCCGCCGTTGGATTTTGGGCCACAGCCCCATCGCGCACCAAAAAGGCATGCAGGCCCTTCACGGCCGCAAGCGCACGCTCCACTGAGGCATCGGAATAGCCCCCATCGCGACGGTCGGCGACAAAGCCCTCCACGACCTGACGGGTCACCTCTTCAAAAGACACAATACCCGCCCGCTCCAGATAGGCGCAGTACGTCGTCAGGTCACGACGATAGGCCGCAATCGTGTTGCGCGCCAAACCCCGCTCGACCGCGAGGTAATCGAGATACTCCCCCGCCGCCACGGCGAGCGACGAGGGAGTAGCTTCGGTATGTTCCTTATTCGCCGGCACCCTTAGTCCGTAGCGAGGTTCATGGGCGTCACCTGCAGACGGTCGACACCCTCGTGCTGGCCGATCGAAGCGCGCACGAACTCGCGGAACAGCGGCTGCGGGTTGGTCGGACGGCTCTTGAACTCGGGATGAGCCTGGGTTGCCACATACCACGGATGCACGTCGCGCGGCAACTCGACCATCTCGACCAGGCGCTCGTCGGGCGACAGACCCGAGATAACCAAACCGGCGTCCTCGAGCTGGTCACGGAAGGCGTTGTTGAACTCAAAGCGATGACGGTGACGCTCGTAGACGAGCTCCTCGCCATATGCCTCGCGAGCGAGGGTATCGGCGGCGAGCTTGCACGGATAGGCGCCCAGGCGCATGGTGCCGCCCTTCTCGGTCACGTCCTCCTGCGAGCTCATCAGATCGATGACGCTAAACGGGCCGTCCGGATCGAACTCGGAGGAGCTGGCGCCGGCAAGGCCGACGACGTTGCGGGCGAACTCGCACACGGCCACCTGCATACCCAGGCAAATGCCCAGATACGGAATCTTGTGCTCACGGGCAAACTCGGCCGCGAGGATCTTGCCCTCCAGGGCGCGCTTGCCAAAGCCGCCGGGGACCAGGATGCCCGAGGCGTCGCCCAGAACCTCGGAGACATTCTGCTCGTCAAGGCTCTCGCCGTCGACCAGCTGGACGTCCACATGGCGATCGTAGAAGACGCCCGCATGGTGCAGGGCCTCGATAACCGACAGGTACGCATCGGGCAGCTGCGTGTACTTGCCCACGACGGCGATCTTCACCTTGTCGGCGTGATGGTTGGCGTGATTCTGTTTGCGCAGGAACTCGTTCCACTCGCTCATGTCGCGCTCACGCGGGTCCAGACCCAGGCGCTCGCAAATGCGCAGGTCAAAGTCCTGCTCGGCAAGCAGCTGCGGAACATCGTAAATGCTCGCGCAGTCCTCGTTGGTAAAGACGCAATCGGTGTCGACGTCGCAGAAGCTTGCAATCTTTCCGCGGATAGCGTCATCGATATGGTGGTCGGAGCGCAGCACGATGATATCGGGCTGGATGCCAAAACTGCGGAGCTCCTTGACGGAATGCTGCGTGGGCTTGGTCTTGACCTCGTGGGCAGCGGCGATATAGGGAACGAGCGACACGTGGATGTAGCAGACGTTCTCGGGGCCGGCCTCCTTGCGGTACTGACGGATGGCCTCGACAAA
>CABQXG010000289.1 GCA_902468045.1 uncultured Collinsella sp. | reverse complement strand
AAGCTCGATGGCGCTGTCGATGAGCTTACGCCGGCGCTTGCCCAGATGGAGCCGCTGCTTAAGTCGAGCAAGAACGCCGTCGACGCCCTTACCTCCAATCTCGTAGAGGTCGAAGCCGTGGTTCGCGACATTTCTGAGGTCACCGGTAGCATGGCCGAGGCCAGCAATGCTGTGTCGAGCGTGACTGATTCTGCGGCAGGTGCCGTGCAGAAACTCTTTAACAAGGTGAAGGCTCCCGCGGCCGACGCCGAGCGCAAGCTTTCCGCTGCCGAAGAAGCCGAGCAGCCGACCGAGCGTGTCCTGATTGGCGAAGCCGGGGACGATGTTGCTGCTGGTGACAATGATGCACAGAAGCCTGCTGCTAAAGCAGCCCAGTATTACACCTACACGCCCGCCGAGACCACCGAGGAGTCCTGCGATGAGTAGCGAAGCAACTTGCCCCATTACGCTGACCGTTGCCGGCGACCCGCGTCTGGCGCGCCTTGTGCGCATGACGGCGGCAAATGTCGGTGCGCTCTGCTCCATGTCCGTCGATCGCATCGAGGACATTCGTATGGCTGCCGAGGAAGCATTTATTTTCGGCTGCACGGCTGTTGATTCCGATGACATCTCGATCAAATTCGATGTCGACGAATCTCACGTTGGCATGACCTTTACCTTTGGCGACCAGGCCACCGTCGACGAGGATGACCAGGCCGCTGTGTATGCCGAGCTCATTTTGGCGAGCGTGTGCGATTCCTACGAAAAGACTGCGGCGCCCCTGACGCTTTCCCTCGACCTCAAGGCGGATATCTAATATGACCGAACGTTCCCGGAGCGGCAAGACCGCTTGGGACAAGGAGAAAACCCGCGAGCTGTTTCGTCGCTACAAGGAGACCGGTGATCCGGACGCCCGCGAGCAGCTCGTCATGTCCCATATGAACCTGGTAAGGTTTCTTGCCAACAAATTTAAGAATCGCGGCGAGCCGCTCGACGACCTCATGCAGGTCGGCTATCTGGGTTTGCTCAAGGCTATCGACCGCTTTGACCCTGAGC
Source organism: uncultured Collinsella sp. (assembly GCA_902468045.1). Classification (GTDB taxonomy): domain Bacteria; phylum Actinomycetota; class Coriobacteriia; order Coriobacteriales; family Coriobacteriaceae; genus Collinsella. The sequence goes on along the minus strand of CABQXG010000289.1, from coordinate 1,078 downwards.
GCGGGCTCGAGTTCACAACGTTTGCAACACCCACTATCCTGGGCGAGATCAAACGCCATTTCCGCGACAAGGGCTGGAGCGTGCGCGTACCGCGTCGTCTGCAGGAGCTCTCGGCCAAGGTCAACCAAGCTACTGACAAACTTACCAACGAGCTGCAGCGTTCGCCCAAGGTTGAGGAGATCGCTGAGTATCTAGATGTGACTGTCGATGAGGTCCTCGAGGCTATGGAATCGTCTTCGGCTTATACCTCGGTGCCCATCGAGGCTCCTGGTGCGTCCGATTCCGACGATGCCCCCTCGATTCTCGACCGTTACGCCGACGACGACAACGAGCTCGACTTTACCGATGACCGCCTAGTGATCGAGGAAGCCATCCGTGATTTCTCGCCGCGCGAGCGCGAGGTGATCGAGCTGCGCTTTGTGAAGGGCATGACCCAGATCGAGATCGCCAAGAAGCTGGGTATTTCTCAGGTGCAGGTTTCGCGTCTGCTTCGCCGCACGCTTAAGAAGATTCAGGACAAGATCGACCCCGACGGAGTGATGATTCGTTCATGAGTGAGCACCCCCAACAAACCGATCGCGTGCTGCGCGACACCCGCATTCTGACGCTTCGCATTTGGGCTGTTGTCGGCTGCATTGTCATCGCCGCTGTCATTTTTAACCTTATGGGCATCCTGGCCCCGGTTATCGAGTTTCTCGCCGTTGGTTCCATCATTGCCTTTGTGATGTCCCCGATCACCAACTGGCTCGAGCACCATGGCGTGAATCGCGGCATCGGTTCGCTTGTCGCGCTTATTGTTGTTGTTGCCGTGCTCGTCGGTGTCGTTTGCATCTTGTCGCCGATTCTCTTTGGTCAGATCATGGAAGTACTGAGCCGCCTGCCCGAGCAGCTTCGTGTTGCGGGTGGCGATCTCAATGAGATGATCTCGCATGCCAAGACGCTCAACAACACACCGCTCAAGGAGTATCTGGACGATAATCTTTCGTCGCTGGTTGCCGTGGCATCGAAGTATGTGTCTCAGATTGCTGCCGAGCTTGGCCGCGGTGTGTTCCCGCTCATCACCAATACGGCCTCGCAG
>CABQXG010000288.1 GCA_902468045.1 uncultured Collinsella sp. | reverse complement strand
TGATTGCCGGTGTGGGCATTCTGGGCGGCATCGGCTTTACGATGTCGATCCTCATCAGCGGCCTCGCTTTCCCGACGGCCGAGTTTGAGGTTCTTGCCGCCAAGGCTGCCATTCTTGCCGGTTCGGTCACCGCGGCCGTGCTCGGCATGATCTACATGAGTGTGGTCTGCAAACACCCCGCGCCCAAGAACGAGTAAAAGCACAAACAAGTTTGAAAACGCCGCCCGTGAACACCGTCACAAGCGGCGTTTTAGTCATTGGGGACGTTCTTAAATGACTAGGTTTATTCCACGGTGCCGTAGACGGCGCCCCAGCCGTGGGCGGCCAAGGCGGAGTTGAGCTGGTCGCAAAGCGATTGGCGGTCGTAGTAGCCGGGCGGCAAAAGGTTGACGATTTCCATGAGGTCGGGCGCGAGGTCCAAGATCTCGGCCTGCACGATGAGATCCAGGCGGTCGATGGCGCGGCGGTCAAAAAACAGTCCGTCGACCAGGCGCTGCAGGTCGCCGAATTCCTCGGCCTGGAACGATCCGTACTCCATAGTGCCTCCTTGGGCGCCCCACACCGGCATGCGCGGCGATTCGTAAATCATTGCGATGAACTTAATCTATCACGGCTTCATGCCGTTGCGGCGGTGGCGGTCTATACTTAGACGAACTGCAACGTCCCGCTTCGCGAAAGGTCGCACCCATGCAGACGATCTACCAGAAGATGGAAACCACCGAACTCGATGCCGCCATCGAGGCGCTCAAAGCCGAGGTCGCCGAGGTCAAGGCCAAGGGCCTGGCGCTCGACATGGCCCGCGGCAAGCCGTCGCCCTCCCAGGTGGGCATCTCTCGCCCCATGCTCGATATCCTCAATGCCGATGCCGATCTGCACGACGGCAACGTCGACTGCTCCAACTACGGTTGCTTTGAGGGCATTCCCTCGGCACGCAAGCTGGCGGGGGAGTTCCTGGGTTGCCCCGCCGAGCAGACGCTCGTACTGGGTTCGTCGAGCCTGCTGATCGAGCACGATATCGCCGGCATGTTCTGGCGCTGCGGCTCGTGCGGTAGCGAGCCTTGGGAGGCTTATGAGGCCGCGCATGACGGCAAGAAGGTCAAGTTCCTGTGCCCTGTTCCCGGCTACGACCGCCACTTTGGCATCACTGCCGACTTGGGTATCGAGAATGTCCCCGTCGCGATGACCGACAACGGCCCCGACATGGACGAGATCGAGCGCTTGGTTGCCGCCGACGACTCCATCAAGGGCATCTGGTGCGTGCCCAAGTATTCCAACCCCACGGGCATCACCTTTAGCGAGGACACCGTGCGTCGCCTGGTCGAGATGCCCACGGCCGCGCCCGATTTCCGCATCTTCTGGGACAACGCCTACTGCGTGCACGACCTGTACGACGAGACCGACGAGCTCGCCAACATCTTTGACCTCGCTCGCGCGGCGGGCACCGAGGACCGCGTGGTGGCCTTTGCATCGACGTCCAAGATCACCTTCCCGGGCGCCGGCATCGGCTTTATCGGTGCGAGCCCCGCGGTTATCGCGGAGTTCTCCAAGCGCCTGAAGGCCGGCCTCATCAGCGCCGACAAGCTCAACCAGCTGCGCCACGTGCGCTTCCTTCCCACCATCGAGGCGGTCAAGGAGCACATGAAAAAGCATGCCGAGTTCCTGCGTCCGCGCTTTGAGGCCGTTGAGCGCAAGCTCACCGAGGGCCTGGGCGATACGGGCTGTGCCACCTGGACGCACCCCCGCGGCGGCTACTTTGTAAGCTTCGATGGTCCCGAGGGCTCGGCCCAGAAGGTCGCCGCGCTTTGCGCCGACCTGGGCGTCAAGCTCACGCCGGCCGGTGCCACCTGGCCCTATGGCAAGGATCCGCGCGATACCAACATCCGCATCGCGCCGAGCTATCCCACGGTCGAGGACCTGGAGGCAGCACTCGACGTACTGGTGCTGGCCGTCAAGCTCGTCGCTGCCGAGCTTGCTCGTGCCGAGCGCGCCTAACGCCTAGGGCCCCGCAAGTCCGCGCCCAGTACTATCCGCACTTTCGATACGTAAAGGAGCGTATACATGGATTTGGGTATTACCGCCACGCCGACACCGGAGATCTACACCATTAAGGTGACCGG
>CABQXG010000287.1 GCA_902468045.1 uncultured Collinsella sp. | reverse complement strand
TGGCGCGGGCGACGTCCATGAGGTCGCTGCGCATGAGCACCACATCTGCCCCCTCCTTGGCGATGTCGGCGCCGGTGCCGATCGCAAGGCCCACGTCGGCGCGCGCCAGGGCGGGGGAGTCGTTGATGCCGTCGCCCACCATGGCGACCTTGCCGCCTGCGTCCTGCAGCTCGCGCACATGGCGCTCCTTGTCGGCGGGAAGGACGTCGGCGATGACCTGCTCGCTGCTCAGTCCCACGCGGCGGGCGATCGCTTCGGCGGTGACGCGGTTGTCGCCGGTGAGCATGCGTACGTCGACGCCGAGCTTGCGGAGCGCGGCGATGGCCTCGGCGCTCGTCTCCTTGACCTCGTCAGCCACGGCAATGGTGCCGGCAAGCTCACCGTTCTTGTCAAAGAACAGCGGTGTCTTGCCCTCGGCAGCTAACTGCTCGGCAAGACCGGCGGGCACCTCCGCGCCCAGCTCGTCCATCAGGCGCACGTTACCGGCGGCGATGGCGTTTTGCCCTTCGCGCGCCGTCACGCCACGACCGGGCACGGCGGCAAAGTCCTCGACCATGCGCGCGACAATTCCGCGCGTCTCGCATTCGGCCATAATCGCCTCGGCCAGCGGGTGCTCGCTCGAGCGCTCCAGCGCGGCGGCCAGCTTGAGCAGCGCCTTTTCGCTCATGGCGGGCGAGCCGTCAGCGCGCGTGGCTACCACGATATCGGTCACGGCAGGCTTACCCCGGGTGACCGTGCCCGTCTTATCGAGCACCACGGTGCCCACGCTGCGCAGGTTCTCCAGCGCCTCGGCGCTCTTAAACAGAATGCCCATCTCGGCGCCCTTGCCGGTGCCCACCATAATAGCGACGGGCGTGGCCAGGCCCAGCGCGCACGGGCAGCTGATCACCAACACGGCTACGGCGGAGGTGAGTGCCTCGTTCACGCTGCCGGTCAGCGCCATCCACGCCACAAAGGTCACGGCCGAGATCGCAAACACCACGGGCACGAACACGCCGGCGACCTTGTCGGCCAGGCGGGCGATGGGCGCCTTGGTGGCATTGGCGTCCTCGACGAGCTGGATAATCTTGGCGAGCGACGTGTCGGCGCCCACGCGCGTGGCACGGAAGGTAAACGAGCCGGTGCGGTTGACCGTGGCGGCGTTGACGGTGTCGCCGGCGGTCTTTTCCACGGGGATGGACTCGCCGGTGAGCGCGCTCTCGTCCACGGCCGAGCTGCCCTCGAGCACCACGCCATCGACGGGGATGGACTCGCCGGGGCGCACGCGCAAGACTTGACCGGGAAGGATGCTGTCGACGTCGACGGTGGTCTCGCTGCCGTCCTCTGCCACGACGGTCGCGGTCTTGGGCGCCAGGTCGATCAGCGCCTCGATGGCGCCGCCGGTTTTGGACTTGCTGCGCGTCTCGAGGTATTTGCCCACGGTGACGAGCGACAGGATCGTGCCGGCGCTCTCAAAATACAGGTTGTCCATGCTTGTCATCATTGCCTCGTGCACCTGACCTGTGGCCAGCTGGTCGGCCATGATGAACATGGCGTAGAGCGACCAGGCGACGGAGGCGGTGGCGCCCACGGCGATGAGGGCGTCCATGGTGGGCGCGCCATGCGCGAGCGATTTAAACCCATTGATAAAGTACGCGTCGTTGACATAGACGATGGGGATGAGCAGGACGAGCTCGGTGAGGGCGAGCGTCATGCTGTGGGTATGGTCGGTGAAAATGCCGGGCAGCGGCCAACCAAGCATGTGTCCCATGCCTATGTAGAACAGTGGGATGAGGAATACAATCGAGACGATGAGGCGGGTGCGCATGGCAGAGGCGGCGGCCTCCAGCTTTTTGGTTGGCGACTCCATATGGGCGGCGCCGAACCTGGCTTGCGTGCTGCCGTTTGAGCCGGCGGCACCGGTGCCCGCATCGACGGGCGAGGCCGAGTAGCCCGCACGGTCGACGGCGGTGCAGATATCGTCGGGGGAGACCTGCGCGGGGTCGTAGTCCACCAGCATGGAGCCGGCGAGCAGATTGACCGCGACGCTTTGGACGCCGTCGAGCTTGCTCACGGCACGGTCCACGTGCGCCTGGCAAGCGGCGCACGTCATGCCGCCCACGTCAAACTTATCTTGGGCCATGGCTTCTCCTTTC
>CABQXG010000286.1 GCA_902468045.1 uncultured Collinsella sp. | reverse complement strand
TGGCGTTGGCACGCAGGTGCCAAGACGGTAGGGTGCGTCTTTGCACCTGCGTGCCAACGCTCGCCGAAATCGATTTACGAAATCGGTTTCGTTTCGAGTTGTAGTATACTCACCTACAGCGTTTTGCAACCGAGATTTTTAAAAAATGCCTAAAATGGCTCAGACTGCCGACATTGGGAAACGGGGTGCGCTATGGCGCAGATGAGAATCAAGGACATTGCCGCCGAGGCGGGCGTGAGCCCGGCCACGGTCTCGCGCTATCTCAACAACCGCCCCGGGCAAATGACCGAGGAGACCCGTGCTCGCATCGCGGCAGTTATCGAGCGCACCGGCTATCGCCCACGTGCCGCCGCGCGCAATCTGCGCAGCTCGCGTACGAACCTCATCGGTGTGATTCTGGCTGACATCGCCAACCCGTTCTCGAGCGCCATGCTCGAGGGCCTTTCCGCCAGCGCCGCGGCGCGCGGCTGCTCGCTCATGACGGCCATTAGCGGCAACGACCCCGCTAAGGAAGCGGAGTCGCTCACCAGACTTATCGATGCCGGCGTGGACGGCCTGGTCGTCAACACCTGCGGAGGCAATGACGAGGCGATCGCCGCGGCAGCGGGACGTCTGCCCGTCGTGCTGCTCGACCGCGACGTTGCCGACGGCGGTGTTGACCTGGTGACATCTAACAACCGTGAGCTGGTCGCCGGCTTGGTAGACGCCTTGGCAGCTGCGGGCAGCGAGCGTCTGTGCCTGCTCACCGAGGCAAGCGACGATAGCCCCGTGCGTCGAGAGCGCGCCGAGGCCTTTGCCGACGAGCTTTCGCGCTGCGGCCTTGCGGGCGAGGTTGTCACCTTGGCCGATGGCGGTGCCACGGGCGTTGGTCGCTTGGACGAGACCATGCGTGACTATGCCGGCAAAAAGCTCGGCCTCATTGCCGTCAACGGTCTGGTTTTCTTGCGTCTGACCGAGGCGCTGGCACAGTTGGGACCGTCGTTGCCGGCGGGTCTCAAGATCGCAACGTTTGACGACTATCCCTGGAATCACGTGCTCTTTGGCGGCGTGACCACGGCCGCGCAAGACACCCTCACCATTGCCGAGCGTGTAGTCGAGCGCCTCTCCGAGCGCATTGACGTCGTCACCACCACGGTGGGCGAGGCCGCAAAGCTGGCGCCCAAACGCATCGAGGTTCCCGGTCACATCGAACACCGCGCTTCGACCTCGCGCTAACCACTCGTTCGCAACCGACTGTTCGCGCACGTTTTTTTGAGCGCTTGATACGCTTTAACCCTGCGGAAACATTTTTCTGCGATAGTATCTGCGATATAGACCAGTCGAAACCCGCCCGAAAGAAAGGGGAGCGACATGAACCAGCAGAACATCGATTACGTACTCCGCTCCGTAGAGCAGCGTGACATCCGCTTTGTGCGTCTGTGGTTTGTCGACATTCTCGGCCGCCTCAAGAACTTTGCCATTAGCCCCGAGGACCTCGAGGTCGCTTTTGAGGAGGGTATTGGCTTTGACGGCTCGGCCATCGAGGGCTTTGCCACGCCCGAGGAAGCCGACATGCTCGCGTTTCCCGATGCTTCGACCTTCCAGATTCTGCCGTGGCGTCCGAGTCACAACGGCGTCGCCCGCGTGTTCTGTGACGTGTGCACTCCCGATCGCAAGCCGTTTGCCGGCGACCCGCGCGATGCCCTGCGCCGCATGTTCTACAAGGCCGAGAAGGCCGGCTATCTGCTCAACGTGGGCGCCGAGCTGGAGTATTACTACTTCCCCGACGAGCACACCCCCGAGCCGCTCGACAACGTGGGCTACTTCGACCTTTCGGTGAGCGATGCCGCTCGCGACCTGCGCCGCAACACGGTCCTCACGCTCGAGAAGATGTCCGTGCCCGTGGAGTACACCTTCCACGCCGCCGGCCGCTCGCAGCACGGCATGAGCCTGCGCCACGCCGAGGCCCTGAGCATGTCCGACGCCATCACCACGGCCAAACTCATCATTAAGCAGCAGGCTTACGAGAGCGGGTGCCACGCCTCCTTTATGCCCAAGCCGTTGGCGGGCGAGGACGGCAGCGCTATGTTCCTGTGCCAGTCGCTATTCGACCACGACGGCAACAATGTCTTTTGGGGCGAGGACGACGAGAAGTA
>CABQXG010000285.1 GCA_902468045.1 uncultured Collinsella sp. | reverse complement strand
GATCCTGCGGCCCCGCCGCTTTATGCCGATGCGTAACGAGCGCTAGCGCTCCATATTGGGAACGATGCTGCCCTCCGTTACTGCGCGCACGGCCAAGCGCATGATGTTGTCGTAGCCGGTCTTATTGAGAATCTCCGAGATGCGGCGTTTGATGGTGCCCTCGCTCATAAACAGCTCGGCCGCGATCTCGCGGCGGCTCTTACCCTCGCAGGCAAGGCGCAAGATCGACAGCTCGACATCGTCGAGGGCCGCCGTGCCCGAGAAGATGCTCTCGGGCGGCTTGGGAAACGTGCAGTAACCCGCCAGCGTGGAGCGCGTCACGGCGAATAGCTCGTCGATACCGACGTTCTTGTACACAAAGCTGTCGACGCCCGCCTCGCGCGCCTGGTCCACAAAGGTGATTTCGGGCATACCCGTCATGATAATGACGCGGCACTCGGACAGTTGTTCTTTAATGCGCGCCGCCGCCACGATGCCGTTGGAATCATGCTCGGTGCATACGTCCATCAGTATCATGTCCGGGCGCTCCTTGAGCGCGACACCCAAGGCCTCGGAAGCATCGGCAATGGCGGAAACAACGGTCATATCGGGCTGGTCTCCAACGGAGCGTGCCAGGCTCTCGCGCAGGATGGCCTGGTCTTCGACTATAAGGACGCGGATCATGAACTTCTCCTTTGGACCGTGGCGTTGGAGGCGAGCGGGATAGACACCGTAAGCGTGAAGGGCGGGGCGGTGTGGACTTCCAGGCTGCCGCCCAGATTCTGTGCGACATGCCTCATACCTGGGATACCCGTTCCCTCGCGATACGATACGGGTGCAGGCGCGCCGTCGTTAGAAACGGTCATCCGCGCAACAGCACCGTCTTCCGACGTCTCCTGCCACAGACGCACGTGGACCCGATGCGCCTGTGCATGCTTGGTGGCATTGGTCGAGGCCTCGCGGATAATCTGCAAAAATGCGGCGGCGACACGCGCGTCCTCAGGCAGCGCACCCTCAACATCGATCTGCACACTCACCAGGCCAAAGGCATGGACGATATCTCCCAGTTGCTCTGCCGGTTCGGTGTCGCCCCCGCTGCGCAGATCGGCAGCGATTGAGCGCAGCAGCAGGTCGATCTGCTCGAGTGACTCGTCATCCAGGCGCCCCTCCTCCAGATAACGATGGAGGATGGACAGGCGCTGCCCGATCACATCGTGAACGCGGGCGCGCATACGTAGGTAGGCCGCATTGTCGGCAACCTTTTTAACTTCTTCAATCTGGGACTGGAGCTCTTGGCCCGCAAGCTCAAGTAGGTGGTTTGCTTGCGCCAAGCGGTCGTAGGCGTGTGCGTATTCCGTCACGTCCAGTCCGATAATGCGCTCAAAGAGGCAGCCCGAAACCATAACCTCGTCGTGCACAAATAGGCGAATCTCGGCGGGAGAAATCTCGATCACCGCGCGAGCATCACCAAAACGATCCAAGTTAATCCGCACACGGTTCCTACTGCTTTCGGGCATTTGCATGCTGAGTTTGCGCAGGTCGTTCCATGTGCCGCTCATGTCACCTAGATCGGTGGGCATATGAAGTTCCACCAGGTTTTTGCGCATGCAGCGGTTCATGAGCAGCGGACGGCCCCTCGGGTCCAGATACAGGATGCCCACGGGAATCACGTTGATGGTTTCGATCGTCGAGAACGCGGTGATATCCTCCTGGCGGTTACGGACGTCCATCAAGAGCGCCGCGATGGAACGGAACAGGAAGAACGCTCCCTCTGCGATAAGGACCGTGGTCCACGCCGAGCCCATGGCAAAAACCACCGGCGGTGTCACGGCGGCAACGAGCAACAGCTCGACCAGCATGACGGGGCGACGATAGCACACCATAAGCACCATGCCGTAGGCAAAGATCACGGCATTGAGCCACAACGCTCCGCCCATTGCCCTGGCGCAAACGTCAAGCGGCGCCACCAGATATGAGCCAGACGACGCGAACAAGATGAGCGCCGAAATAATTAGGTGAAGCACAAGGCTCGCCTCGTAGGCACAAATCACCTTACGGTTATAGGACGAGCGGCGCGATGCGATGAGCGGGACGTGGATCGTCTGCAGACACGCAGCCAGGGCAAAGACAACATCGAGCGCAACGATTTGGGGAAGAATGAGC
>CABQXG010000284.1 GCA_902468045.1 uncultured Collinsella sp. | reverse complement strand
ACCGTGCGGCGCGTACGCTTGGGCTTTGCCGGAGCAGCCTCCTCACCAGTTGCAGGCACGGCCTTCTCAGCCGCTGAAGGCGTAGGCGTCGAAGCAGCCTTAGGCGTCTCAGGAGCCGAGGCTTGCGCGGGCGCCGCGACCTGGTCCAACGCAACCGGTGCAGCGGGAGCGGCTTGCGTCGTCGTTATTTCGTTTTCTTGCTGTTGATCAGACACAGTGTTTGCTCAACTTTCTTTTCAAGCCCTGTGATCACATGCTCCCTGCATAAACCTTCAGGGCGGCTAAACAGTCTAGCTCCGTCAAATACCGACGGACATCATTGATCTGTATCGAGATATTTGCGTCATATACGCAGCGTTAGTGTAACACAACCGCAACCACCTGCAACTTAGTCATTGAGGACGTTCTTAAACGACTAGTCAAAAGGGACAATCTTTGGTTTAACACCCACAAATCTGACTGCCTCCGCCAAAACTGTGGCGGTTTACTACGATGAATCGCTCAACCGCGATCACTCCGAAACTTGTTGAACTAAAACCGCAGGTAGATGCCTTGCACTTTTTTGCGAAAAGCCGGCGTAGTTGGAATTTCTCATTTCATCGTAGTAAACCGGCATAGTTTCGTATTTCCAGCAGTTCCAAATTCGTCAATACGTCGGCGTTTGCAAAAAGCCCGACCTCCGTGGGAGATCGGGCTTTCAAGGCTTAGTTAAACCAAGTCTGTACGGTCAAATGACCCGTAGCTTACATCTGCTCTGGCGCGGAAACGCCAATGAGGGTGAGCACCAGGGCGAGCGTCACACGGACGGCATCGCAAGCGGCCAGACGGGCACGCGAAAGCTCGGGGTCGACGGGACGGCCCTCGCTCGGCAGCACCTGACAGGCAGCGTAGAAGCTGTGGAAGTCGCCGGCGAGTTCCTCAGCAAAGTGCGTCAGACGGAACGGGGCGCGGTCGCGAGCGCAGCTGGCGATGAGGTCGGTGAGCTCGTTGAGCTTGCGCGAAAGGGCGAGCTCGGTCGGGTCGGTCAGCAGCGAGTAATCGACGTTCTCACCGATGGCCTTGGCGGCGACGGCCTTCATGCCCATCTCGTCAGCCTGCTCGGGCGTAACGTCAGCGGCACGGCGCAGGATGGAGCACACGCGGGCGTGAGCGTACTGCACGTAGTACACCGGGTTGGAGTTATCGCGCTTCTTAACGGCCTCAATATCGAAGTCGACCATCTGGTTGGAGCTCTTGGAGATGAGCGTGTAGCGAGCGGCATCGGAGCCGACCTCGTCGACAAGCTCCTGCAGGGTCACCATGGTGCCCTTGCGCTTGGACATACGGACGGGCTTGCCGTTACGCAGCAGGTTGACGAGCTGGCCCAGCAGAACCTCAAACTTGCCGGGATAGCCAAGAGCGTCGCAGACGCAGCGGACGCGCTCGATGTAGCCGTGGTGGTCGGCGCCCCAGATGTCGATGACGTGGTCGACGCGCTGGAACTTATCCCAGTGATAGGCGACGTCGGAGGCGAAGTAGGTGTACTCGCCGTCGGACTTGATCAGAACGCGGTCCTTGTCATCGCCCAGGTCGGTGGAGCGGAACCACAGGGCGCCGTCCTTGGTGTAGAGGTAGCCCATCTTGTCGAGCTTCTCAAAAGCGCGGTCGACGGCGGAGGTGCCGGCGGTCTCGCCCTCGGTGTCCTTCACATACAGCGAGCGCTCGGAGAACCAACGATCGAAGTCGCAATTGACGGCGTGGCAGAGGTCGCGCATGTTGTCGACCATCTTTACATAGCCGCGCTCGCGGAAGCTCTCCATGCGCTTCTGCGGATCGGCGTTGACCCACTTATCGCCGTCGGTGCGCCAGAACTCGGCGGCCTCGTCGATGATGTAGTCGCCGCCGTAGGAGTCCTTGCCCAGAGTCTCGGCAAAGTTGTCCTGGTACGGATGGGTCTCGGGGTGCTCGTCGTTCTCGTCGGCAACAAAGGCGTCGCGGTCGGCGATCAGCAGCTTGTGAGCCTCGTCGATATCCACGCCCTGCTTGGCGATGATGTCGGCAAGCTGCATATAGCGCGTGCTGATGGAGTTGCCGAAGGTGTTCATCTGAGAGCCGTGGTCGTTGATGTAGAACTCACGCTGGATGTCGTAACCGGCGTGGTCCATCAC
>CABQXG010000283.1 GCA_902468045.1 uncultured Collinsella sp. | reverse complement strand
CCGCGTCTTGCCGAGAGCTACCTCAACGACGATGCCGTGCTCACCTGTGCCGTAAAGTCGGGAGCCAAGGCAATTCATCCCGGCTATGGTTTCTTTTCCGAGAAGGCGAGCTTCGTGCGCGACTGCGACAAGTATGGCCTGGCGTTTGTCGGTCCTTCGGCCAAGGTGATCGACAGTATGGGCGACAAGGACGCCGCACGTCGAACGGCTGCCGCGGCGGGCGTGCCCATCGTGCCGGGCTGCGATTTGCTCAAAAGCCCCGAGGAGGCGACGGCCGAGGCCGAGCGCATTGGCTGCCCCGTGCTTATTAAGGCGCGTGCAGGCGGTGGCGGTCGCGGCATTCGCAAGGTCGAGCGCGTGGAAGATGCGGCAAAGGCCTTTATTGAAGCGCGTGCCGAGGGAGAGGCCGTTTTTGGCGACGGCGAGTGCTACATGGAGAAGTTCGTCGCGCCGGCGCACCACGTCGAGGTGCAGATTATGGCCGATAAGCAGGGTCATGTGTTTTCGCTCGGCGAGCGCGAGTGCTCGGTGCAGCGCCGCAACCAAAAGCTGATCGAGGAGAGCCCCGCGCCGTGCCTCGACGGACACGACGACATTCGTGCCCGCATGCACAAGGCCGCGCGCGACCTGGCTCGTGCCGTCGGCTACGAAGGAGCCGGTACCATCGAGTTCCTGTATTCGGACGACGGCAATTTCTACTTTATGGAAATGAACACGCGCTTGCAGGTGGAGCATCCGGTTACGGAGTTTGTGACCGATACCGACTTGGTCAAGTGGCAGCTGCGCGTGGCAGCCGGCCAGCCTCTGCCCTTTGAGCAGGAGGACATGCCGGTCCGCAACCACGCCATGGAGTGCCGCATCAATGCCGAAACGCCGGACTTTCTGCCGTCATGCGGAACGGTCACCGCGTTGCGTGTGCCGGGTGGTCCGCGCGTGCGCTGGGATTCCGCCATGTTTACCGGGGCTGCCGTTCCGCCGTACTACGATTCCATGCTCGGCAAGCTCATCGTGTGTGCACCCACGCGTGACGGTGCCATTCGCAAGATGCGCTCGGCCCTGGGCGAGCTCGTGATTGAGGGCGTGAGCGAAAACAGCGAGCTTCAGCTCGACGTGTTGGCAAACGATGAGTTCTTGTCGGGCATGTACCACACCGATCTGATGGGGCATCTCTATGCTGATGAATAGAAAAGCGAAGACGGTCAACGTCCTCGAGGGGCCGATGACCGAGTCGTGCGCCGAGTTTCCCGCGCGCCACGTGTTTATCAAGTGCCCGGAGTGCCGCCGTGTGATCGATGAGGCGCGCCTGCACGACAACCTCGAGGTCTGCCCTCGTTGCGGCAAGCACTTTCGCGTGAGCGGTCGTGCGCGCATGCGCATGACGGTCGACGAGGGCACGTTTGAGGAATGGGATGCCAATCTGGCGTCGGAGGACTTCCTCTCGTTTCCCGGCTATGCCGACAAGCTCAAGAGCGTGAGCGAGCGTTCGGGCGAGCGCGATGCCGTTGTGTGCGGCAGGGGCAAAATCTGCGGTTGCGATACGGCACTCTTCTTTATGGACGCCAACTTTATGATGGGCTCGATGGGCTCCGTGGTGGGCGAGAAGATCTGTCGCGCATTTGAGCGTGCGACCGAGCTGGGATTGCCAGTCGTCGGCTTTACCGTTTCGGGCGGCGCGCGCATGCAAGAGGGCGTGACATCGCTTATGCAGATGGCCAAGATTTCTGCGGCGGTTAGGCGCCACAGCGAGGCGGGCGGCCTGTATATCACAGTGCTCACCGACCCCACGACCGGAGGCGTGACCGCGAGCTTTGCCATGGAGGGCGACATTATCCTGGCCGAGCCCGATGCCCTGACGGCATTTGCCGGTCCGCGCGTGATCGAGCAGAACATGCACAAGCGCCTGCCCAAGGGATTCCAGCGCTCCGAGTTTTTGCTGGAGCACGGCTTTTGCGATGCCGTTGTTCCGCGCGGCGAGATTGCGCTCACGGTAGGCGAGCTGTTGGCGCTGCACGAAGGGCATGCGCCCAGCCTGGGGGCACCGCATGAGATCGTGCATACGGGTCGTCGCGGCAAAAGGCTGGGACACTTGTTTAAGCGCTCGGCGGCACCAAAAACCGCGCTCGAGATTGTCAAGCAGACCCGCTCGGCA
>CABQXG010000282.1 GCA_902468045.1 uncultured Collinsella sp. | reverse complement strand
GCTAGACGTTCAAAAGGCGTCGGTGGCCGCATCGGCTGTTGTTGGGGCTTAGGCACGATGTCCTCCTACCTGATCGTTGCGTTCGCGTGCGGTGGCGCCGGCGGTAAAGCTTAATCCCTTGATGAGTGCGTTCTTGCCGTACTTACCCTTTACGGCCAGGACGGCGCGCGCCAGGTCGCGCTCGCGCTCATCGGCCTTAACATCGCTAAATAGGTTGATGGTGGCAAATTCCTCGGGCATGAGGTTGCCAAAGGCCAGGTTGATACGCTTGACCGGTCGTTTGGGATCGACAGTCTGCGCCCAGAGATCATCGAAATAGCCCATGATCTTCTTAAACGAATTGGTGCGCTCGGGCAGCTTGCGGGATGCATTGGAATGCGCGAACAGCGCAGCATAGCCGCCACGCGGTTTGCCGCCGTGCTCTCCCACAAAGATGCCGTCGATTGCCTGTGCTTCGCGCACCAGGCGGCGCCGTTCGTCATCGCGCTGGACGGGCTTGGGCGCGCGGGGTGCGAGCTTGGGGCCGGCGGTTGCGGTGGGTTCGATGCTCGACGTGCTCGAACGCAAATGCCCGCATCCGTCCACATATTGCGCTGTGCCGCTAGCGTCGAGACGGCGTATGTCGGCTCGTTCGCTCGCATAACCCACGAAGAGCGAGATGCTGTCGCAGACCACGTGCTTATCGACTAAGTCCAGCACAGCGTTGTCGACCATCTCGCGCAAGACGGTGTAGGCTTGCTCATAGGCATAGCCTTTCGATAGCACTTGCCCCGTGGTTGTTGAGGTTGCCTGCGGGCGATAGGCCTGGATGTCGGCGATGGTTGTCGGTTCGCGCCCAAAGGCGTGGTCGATGAGATACTCGGCATTGACGCCGAGCTCGTCGTAAAGTAGGTTTTCGTCGAGCGCGGCGACACCCATTAGATCGTAGACACCGTATTTTTCGAGGCGGGCAGCCACGCCGGGGCCAATGCCCCAGATGTCGGTGATGGGGCGATGGGGCCAGATCTCCTTGCGAAAGGTCTCGTCGTCGAGTTTTCCGATGCGACTGGGCACGTGCTTGGCGGTGATATCGAGTGCAACCTTGGCCTGGAATAGGTTGGGGCCGATGCCGACCGTCGCCGTGATGCCGGTGCGTGACAGGACCTCGTCGCGCAACATGCAGGCGAAGCCTTCCGCATCGGTGTGATAGAGGTCCAGATAGGGTGTCACGTCGATAAAGCACTCGTCAATTGAGTAGACGTGAATGTCTTGCGGACTCACGTATTCCAGATAGATGCCGTAGATTTGCGCCGACACCTCCATGTAGTGCTGCATGCGCGGTACGGCCTTGATGTAGTCGATGCCGTCGGGAATCTCGAACAGACGGCAGCGGTTGTGTATCCCGAGGTCTTTCATGGCCTGGGTAATGGCGAGGCAGATGGTCGTGCACCCGCGCGATTCGTCGGCAACGACCAGGCACGTAGTGAGGGGGTCGAGTCCGCGGTCGACGCACTCGACGCTGGCGTAAAACGTCTTAAGGTCGATGCAGATATAGGTGTGACGATCGTGCCCCACGCGTCCTCCCATCAAACACATGTTCTTATCGAATACATGTTCGATAATACCCGCTCGTCTGGACATCGTCAAAACCTGCCCCTTTTGGTAGGTATGGCCGTGCGGTTGAATCGGGTTTTAACGCAGCTCTAAAGAGTGCGAAACAGCTCGGAAAACCTTGCTTCGTAGCATGAGCCTAACGATCGATACCACCATAAAGCACGGAACGGTTGTGGGAAAGATGGTCAATTATGGGTTTGGTATGCCGACGCGCCTTGTTGCGGATGGAGACGTGGCTCGCTGGTGCGGGCGATTGGTTGCCCACTATGGCGGCACCAAGGCACTGGTCGTGCTGGGCGGTGACAAGCATACGCGCGATGAGCTTGTCTCGGCGGCACTCGGCTCGGTTGATCGAGCTCTGCTCGAGCGCGTGCTTTTCCGCTGCGGCTCGGTTGGCGATGGGGGAGACGAGCTGATCGACGAAGCCGTGGCCCTGGCGACCGACGAAGGCGTGGACTTTGTCCTGGCGATTGGCGATGCCGATACTGCCGGCTTTGCGCGCGAACTCGCGCGTCGAATGGCGGCGCTCGATGCCGGCGAAGACGGTTTTGTCCCTTATGGATGTATTGTCTCGGAGGGCAAAGTGCCTGCC
>CABQXG010000281.1 GCA_902468045.1 uncultured Collinsella sp. | reverse complement strand
GACGATCTTGAGCAGCTCATCGCGCGTATCGTCGAACAGGTGGTTGCGCGTCTGTTCAAACTCCTCGTCGCTGCCCATGTCCTCGATACGATGGAGCTCGTCGAGCAGGTGGCGGTGGACGCCTGCATAGGACAGCAGTGCCTGGGCATGCTCGGTCTGCGCATACTTATGAGGGTTGACGCTCACGTCGTTATGGACAAGCTCGCGTGCTGCATCGGTGAGTTCGGGGTGCGACGCAAGGTAGGCGCGCTCCAGGTAGGCGGGGATGTAGACGCTCGGATCCATTAGAGGTCTCCTCCCTTAAACGGCAGGCCCTGCTCGGCCGCCCGCAGGATGCGCTCGTCAATCTGGGAACGCACGATATCGTTGGTGGCGACCCAGGCGGCAAAGCTGGCGTTGTCGGGGGCGCCCAAGCCCTCTTGCAGTACCGGCGTCGCCTCGGACAGCGCAAGGACAAGCTCGTCGGTGGAGCCCACGCCCACGTTGACGCGGGCATAGACGCCATCGGGAAACTCGGTTTGGAAATAGAGCGCCTCGGCTGCGTGTGGGCACGAGCGTGCAAGGATGCGCAAGTAGTGCTCGGCACCCTCGTAGTCCAGCTCGCGCCAGGCAGCGCTCATCAGCGCGATGAGCGTCCATGGGTCCAAGTCGCGCTCCGCGTCCTTGGGACGACGGCGTAGCGGCGTGTTGGTGAGATAGGGGACGGAGTGGGCAGAGCGAAAGCGCTTGAGCTCCTCGGCGGGGTATTCGAGCTTCGCCATGGCGAGCATCGCGGTGTGACGGACGCCGGCCGGATCGTTGGGGGCAAAGTCGAGGCTGCGGTTTGCGGCTTCGAGCGACATGCGATAGCGGCCGCTAATGAGGGCGCGCGACGCAAGGGCGGCAAGCCAGCGCAGGTAGGGGCGGCGCATAAGGTCGCCTGCGGCCTCGCGCTCGTAGGTCCTGCGCCGAGGCGATCTTGAGTGCCAGGTCGTGCTCGACTTCATCGCGCTTGGATACCAAGTACTGTACGTACTCCTCGTTGGAGTTGGCGGTGAGGGCGGTCAGCATGCGCTGGGCATCCCAGTTGGTAGGGTCGAGCGCGGCTGCCTCGCGAAGCATGTTCTCGGCAGCGGCCTCTTCTTGCTCTGCCTGGGTATCGTCAGGGATAAAGGGAATGCGGTAGTCGACAGCCTCGACCACCTTGGCAATGAGGTGCCCGGCGCGGTCGCGGTCGTGCACGATGAGCGGCGCGGGGTTGCGGGTGAATTGTTCCATCAGACGCTCTACGGCGGCACCGTCGGTGAGCGGGATATTGTCGCGGCGCAAGGCCTCAAGAACGAGGCGATGGCAATCCTCTTGAATGGGATCGAATGCCATGGGGCCTCCTTTGCTGCGGTTAGGGTTCAAATGTCTCTATATAAGGTTCTAGTTTACCCGCATGTGGCACACCGGGGGTGCCGCACTTGGACATGCACCTTTGCACCACGAAGACGGATGTCGCACAAATGTCGGCACCTTGGACGACTGAGTGGTATCACGATGCCGCAAACGGTCGATTTTTGGCGGCGAACGGGGCACATTTTGGAGGGCCACAGTCCTGCCCGGGATATGTGGTCAACCTTGATAAAACGTTTGCCCAGCTTGGGAGTATGAATGCCCCACAAGGGTCTTCAGGGATAGAAAAAACGTTTCATCATTGTCGGCTTTAGGTGAATAACTGACCAACCAGAACGGTAGAATAGTGTTTGTCTGAGCGTTGAGACGTTTAGACATCGCGCACTGTCATCGCCGGCAACGCGCAAAACGGTCCTAACGGAGCCAATCGGGTGCTCCGTTATATACGCAAGTCTAAGAGGGGCTTGGTTAGGAGGCACAGTATGGGACGTTTTACCAATCCTCGTGATCTGTACTTTGGTGAGGGCGCTCGCCACGAGGTGAAGAACCTCAAGGGCAAGAAGGCCATCATCGTTTCTGGCGGCAGCTCTATGCGCCGCGGCGGGTTCCTGCAGGACGTTGAGGCCGACCTTAAGGAAGGCGGCTTCGAGGTCAAGCTGTTCGAGGGCGTCGAGTCCGATCCGTCCATCGAGACGGTCATGAAGGGCGCCGAGGCCATGCGCGAGTTCGAGCCCGACTGGATTATCGCCATCGGCGGCGGCTCGCCCATCGATGCCGCTAAGGCCATGTGGGTCTTCTACGAGTATCCCGAGGAGTCCTTCGATAACATCATCCAGCCG
>CABQXG010000280.1 GCA_902468045.1 uncultured Collinsella sp. | reverse complement strand
GCTTGCCCTAGAGCTTGTGGTGGCGCTCTTCTTTGCGCTCCTCGGCTGCCTGCTCCTCCTGCTTAAAAGCGGGGTCGTCGGGGGTGACCAGCTCGTCCTCGTGCGTGCGCTTGTTGTAATGGTGGCGCAGCACGGGTTCAAACAGGTGCAGGTGCTTGGCGAAGGCAGCCGAGCCAATGGCGAGCACGGTAAAGATGAGCACACGCATGGGCACCTCGACCTGGTTAATCGCGGCGGCGCCGGCCGAAAGCATGATGCACCAGGCATAGATGAGCAGCACGGCCTGTTTTTGGTTGTAGCCTTCTTGGATCAGGCGGTGGTGGATGTGGCCCTTGTCGGCCTGCCCGATGCTAATGTGGGCGCGCTTGCGGCGCACGATGGCGCTAAACGTGTCGATGATGGGCACGCCGGCAACGATGAGCGGGATGATAAGCGAGGTGAGTGCGGCGGTGCGGCTCACGTTGAGCAGCGAGATGGAGCCCAGCGCAAAGCCCAGAAGCAGCGACCCCGAGTCGCCCAAGAAGATGCTTGCGGGGTTGAAGTTGTAGCGCAAAAAGGCCAGACAGGCGCCAAAGAGCGCAATGGAGAGCGCGGCGGCGTCGATGCGGCCCGAGAGAACGGCCATCGAAAACATGGTGAACGACGCGATGCCGCAGATGCCCGTGGCCAAGCCGTCGAGGCCGTCGATGAGGTTAATGATGTTGGTGAATGCCACCAGATAGATCACGGTAATGGGGTAGGCGAGCCATCCGAGCATGATCTCGCCGGGAGCAAACGGGTTGACGATGACGCCGATCCGCAGGCCGCCCATGCAGGCGATAAGCGCGGCGAGGACCTGTCCGGCCAGCTTTTGCTTGGGCGTGAGCTGGAAGACGTCGTCGATAGCGCCGGTCGCAAAGATAACGGTAAAAGAAAGCGCAAGTATGGGGTAGCTGATGTGCAGACGGGGGTGGGGCACCAAAACGGGCGGCCAACCCAGGTACAAGGTGCCTAGGATTTGCACAGTGCAGGCGACGACCAGGCCCAAAAACACCGCCGTTCCGCCCAAACGCGGGATGGGCTTGGTGTTGATGCGGCGCTTAGAAGGATAGTCGACGGCATCGAGCTTAATTGCCAAGCGCTTGACCAGGGGCACCGCGAGGAAGGTCGTGATAAAGGCCGCCGCTGCCACGCATAGGTACGGTATGTAGCTCGGGGATGAAGCCATGAATCTAAAAACCGCCAAGCGTCGAAGGAAAAGGTCAGAAGAACGCCATGCGCAAAGGGCATAGCCGAACCATAATACTCGACCAAGGGGGGTGCATGGAATTGCACGCAGCGATAATCACGCGCTTACCAGATATTGGGATGTTGTCGATGGCTTGTCGGGATGCCGGCGTGGATCCATATGGACTGTAATGGCAATTTTCGGCAAAAGAAAACCACCCCCCACGTTACGAAAATGAACCCACCTAAAACAGGTGGGTGCCCTCATCGACTGTTCCAGCGTCCTTAACAACGAAGGATACCTGTACTAGGTACGACTGTGTGGGCTCCCTAAATAAACGCGACGGTTCACCCAGTTGCTCCGCGGGGGGCGGAATACCTACATCATAAAGCGGCACTTTATCGATTCCAGTCTTGACATTACAAAAATCGTGTCGGACGATTACGGCGCCTTGGGCTCGAGCCGTCTGTGGGGTTGATCCCTTTACGTTTGAGCTGCTGAATCGTTGTTTTGGAGCATGGTTTTATGCCGACGTCGTTGACCGAACTTTTTTCGCCCGCCTGCCATTTGTGTCCGCGCCGTTGCGGTGCGGCGCGCGATGAGGGCGCGCACGGCGTCTGCGGTGCTAACGACACGCTCAAGGTGGCCCGCGCCGCGCTTCATATGTGGGAGGAGCCGCCTATCTCGGGCGAGGCCGGTTCGGGCACGATCTTCTTTAGCGGCTGCTCGCTCAAATGTATCTACTGCCAGAACCACGAGATCTCGACCGGCAATTTTGGCCTTGAGATTTCGCCTGAGCGCCTGGTCGAGATTATGCTGGAACTGCAGGACCAGGGTGCCAACAACATCAATTTGGTGACGGCGACGCACTATGCGCACCTGTTGCCTGCCGCGATTGCCGCGGCACGGGCGCGCGGACTGGTTATCCCAATCGTCTACAACACGAGTGGTTACGAGCGCGCGAGTGCCGTGGCGGCGCTGGGCGACCTGGTCGATGTGTGGCTCACCGA
>CABQXG010000279.1 GCA_902468045.1 uncultured Collinsella sp. | reverse complement strand
TCTTGGCACCTGCGTGCCCACGCCATATCAAAGGTGTACGCACGAGTAAAAGGAGCTGCGCGACCATGGGTAAAACGGTTCTTACCTTCGGCGAGATCATGATGAGACTCTCACCCAAAGACCACCTGCGTATTGAGCAGGCAACCGAGTTTGACGTCCGCTACGGCGGCGCCGAGGCCAACACTGCGCTTTCCCTGGCCTACCAGGGCGACAAGGCCGCTTACGTCTCCGTTGTCCCGGCCAACCGTCTGGGCGAGTGCGCCCTGCGCTCGCTGAAGGCCTACGACGTCGACACCACGCGCGTCGTGCGTCAGGGCGACCGCCTTGGCTCCTATGTGTTTGAGGTCGGTGCCTCGCAGCGCGGCAACGGTTGCGTCTACGACCGCAAGTACTCTGCCATCAACATGGCCAAGCGCGACGTCTTTGACTGGGACGAGATCCTCAAGGGCATCGATGTCTTCTATTTCTCCGGCGTGACCCCCGCCGTCTCCGATGAGATGGCCGCCGCCTGCAAGGATGCGCTCGCCACCTGCCGCGCCAAGGGCATCACCACCGTGTGTGACGTGAACTATCGCGGCAAGATGTGGTCGCCCGAGAAGTCGCAGGCCACCATGAAGGAGCTCCTGCCGCTCGTCGACATCTGCATCGCCAACGACGAGGACGCACCCGCCGGCCTCGGCATGACCTGCGTCTCCGGCTCCCTTGCCCACGGCATCGAGGAGCGCGACACCTACGTCGAGATGGCCCGTCAGATTTGCGCCGAGTACGGCTGCAAGAAGGTCGCTTCGGTCGTCCGCAACATCTCCTGCGTCGAGCGCTCCATCTGGATGGGCATGCTCTATGACGCCGAGAGCGGCGAGCACTGGTTCTCCCCTGCTCACGATGTGCACGTGCTTGAGGGTGTTGCCGCCGGCGACGCTTTCAACGCCGGCCTGGTCCACGCCCTCATCAACGACTTCGATCCGCAGGCTGCCGTCAACTACGCGATTGCGGCTTCGATCCTCAAGCTCACCATCAAGGGCGACTCCAACTTGGTGACCGCAGACGAGATCGCAGCCGTAGCATCAGCCGCCGACGGTGGCACCCGCGTCGCGCGCTAGTCCGTCTCCATTCCGCGGGCCGCAGCTTTCCAATCCCATACCCCTGCGGCCCGCTCCCTGATTCCTCCGGCCGGGCAAAACCACCAGTCCCATTCCGGTTTTGCCTGGCATTCCCTACATGACTGGTCGAGCAGCCGGTTTTGAAATTGCTTGAACCCCAAGCAGTGCCTCCGATAACCAATCCAAAATCGGCTCCTGACCAGCACATTTGGTAATCACGCGCCCATGCGCGCCACACATCGAAAGGAACATCATGTTCGATCAGTTCTACACCACGCTTGAGTCCCTGGGCATCGTGCCGGTCGTTGTGCTCGACAAGGTCGAGGACGCCGCCCCGCTCGCCCACGCTCTTATGGCAGCTGGCATGAAGTCCGCCGAGGTCACCTTCCGCACCGCCTGCGCCGCCGAGTGCATCGCCGCTATGGCCGAGGCCGAGCCCGAGATGTGCGTTGGCGCCGGCACTGTCCTGACCGTCGAGCAGGTTGAGCAGGCCCGCGCCGCCGGTGCCAAGTTCATCGTCTCCCCGGGTTACAACGAGGACGTCGTGAAGCATTGCATCGACATCGAGCTGCCCGTCCTTCCCGGCACCGTGACCCCCTCCGAGGTCACCGCAGCCGAGAACCTGGGCCTCAAGGTCACCAAGTTCTTCCCCGCGTCCCAGTATGGCGGCCTGAACACCATCAAGGCCCTCGCCGCTCCGTTTGTCGGTCACCGCTTTATGCCTACCGGCGGCGTGAGCACCGCCAACGTCGAGGAGTACCTGAGCTCCTCCGCCATCATCGCCTGCGGTGGCACCTGGATGGTCAAGCCGGCCCTGTTTGCCGACGGCGACTTCTCCAAGGTCGAGCAGATCGCCCGCGAGGCCATGGACGTCGTCAAGAAGGTCCGCGGCTAGGTGTAGCTCTCTATCGTGAAAGGGGGCTTACCCTAGACCTCGCCCCCTTTCTTTTAAAGCGGCTTGGAAGCGCGCCGTTTCCGTCACGAACAAGAACCAAAACCGTCTTGTATGCTGATAGAACGTGACGGAAGCGACACGCCCCCGAGCCGCTTTGTATAATCGGCTGGCAGTCGCGCTCAACTGAACCACTTCGGTAAAAGCCGAGCCATCAAAACAGCTGCGGCGCCG
>CABQXG010000278.1 GCA_902468045.1 uncultured Collinsella sp. | reverse complement strand
TAGTTTCTGCCGAAAGTTCCACCGAGCACGCGATGTGGAACGAATCACTGAAACTTCGCCGTCCCTTCGATTCGTGCAGCCTTGGACCTTTCGCATCTAGTCACCAAGGCAACACGCTGCCGCGTCATGATGGGATCAAACGTGAGCGATACAAAGCTAAAGCCAACGGCTAAAAAGTCCGCAACCCGCAAACCGGCTCCGCACGCACCGGAGCTCTCCAAGGACGATGTCTATCTGTTTGGCATTGGTACGTGGGAGCGCAGTTGGGAAAAGATGGGCGCGCATCCCGACACGCAGCAGCGTACGCGCGGCTGGCGTTTTTGCGTTTGGGCGCCCGACGTAAAAAGCGTCCATGTCATTGGCGAATTTAACGACTGGGATGAACAAGCCAACCCGCTGGTGCCCGTGCATACGAGCACCATTTGGGAAGGCTTTATTCCAGGTGCCGAGCAGGGCCAGCTCTATAAATACCTCATCGAGACCAACGAGGGCGAAAAGCTCTACAAGGCCGATCCGTACGCCTTTAAGGCCGAGTGCCCTCCGGGTACCGCGAGCGTGCTGTGGACACTCGATGGCTACAAGTGGAACGACGCCGCGTGGCTCAAGCGCCGTGCCGGCCACAACCACATGTCGCAGCCCCTTAACATCTACGAGGTGCATATTGGCTCGTGGAAGCGCCACGGCGACGCGCCGCAGGGCGAGCCGGACGAGTACGGCAACTACCCCGGCCCTATGGACCCCTTCCCCGCGCAGCGCGGCGAGTTCTACACCTACGACGACCTGTCGGTGGAGCTTGTGGACTACGTGCGCGACATGGGCTATACGCATATCGAGGTCATGCCGCTCATGGAGCATCCTTTCGACGGCTCCTGGGGCTACCAGACGACCGGCTATTACGCCGCCACGTCGCGCTACGGCAACCCGCAGCAGCTCATGCACTTTATCGATGCGTGCCACGAGGCGGGCATCGGCGTGATCATGGACTGGGTACCCGGCGGTTTTTGCGCCGACTCCCACGGCCTTGCCACCTTTAACGGCCACATGCTGTTTGAGCACGAGATTCACCCCAACTGGGGCACGCACAAGTTTGACTTCGCCCGCGGCGAGGTCCGCTCCTTCCTGGTCTCCAACGTGCTGTACTGGCTCGAGAACTTCCACGTGGACGGCATTCGCATGGACGGCGTGTCCAGCATGCTCTACCTCAACTTTGGCATTGACGATCCCGGCCAAAAAAAGTTCAACAAGTACGGTACCGAGGAGGACCTGGACGCAAGTGCGTTTATCCGTCAGGTCAACTGCGCCGTGGAGGCGCACTACCCCGACGTGATGATGATGGCCGAAGAGTCAACCGCGTGGCCGCTCGTGACCTATCCGCCGCAGGACGGCGGTCTGGGCTTCCACTACAAGTGGGACATGGGCTGGATGAACGACACCCTGCACTACATGCAGACCGATTATCCGTGGCGCCCCGGCAACCACGGCCTGCTCACGTTCTCCATCATGTATGCCTTTACCGAGAACTTTATCTGTCCGCTGAGCCACGACGAAGTCGTGCACGGCAAGTGCTCGCTCATCGGCCGTATGCCGGGCGACTGGTGGCGCCAGTTTGCCGGCCTGCGCACGCTGGCCTTCTACCAGATGACGCACCCCGGTGCCAAGCTCAACTTTATGGGCAACGAGATCGGCCAGTTTATTGAATGGCGCTACTACGAGTCCATCCAGTGGTTCTTGACCGAGGAGTATGAGACTCACAAGCATCATCAGGCGTTTATCAAGGCGCTCAATCACCTGTACACCGCCGAGCCAGCCCTGTACGAGCGCGGCTACACCGACGACGGCTTTACCTGGATCGACGCGGATAACTCCAAGCAGTCCATCGTGAGCTTTGTGCGTCAGGGCGAGGACGTCGATGACGACCTGGTGATCCTGATCAATTTTGACCCGGTGAGCTATGAGAGCTTCCGAGTGGGCGTGCCGCGCGAGGGCGATTGGGAGGTCATCTTTGACTCCGACCGTCCCGAGTTTGGCGGCAGCGGATACGCCGGCGAGGAACCCTACACCTGCTCGAGCGAGCCCTATCCCTGGAACGGGCAGATGGACTCCATCGAGATGAAGGTGCCCGGCCTGGCAGGCGTGGTGCTTAAGCGCCGCGGCCCCAGCAGCTATAAGCCGCCCGTGGTCGAGAAGTCCAAGAAGGCGACGCGCAAACGTGCGTCTTCGGTGAAG
>CABQXG010000277.1 GCA_902468045.1 uncultured Collinsella sp. | reverse complement strand
TGGGCCAAAATAGATCACGCGGTCCTTAATTCCGTCATGATTGCGCAGAAACGTAGCTGCCAGATGCTCTATTGTATGAATCTCCGCGGTGTTCATGACCGGCTCCTTGTTGGGCGTGGTCAGGCGCAGGTCAAAGGTGGTGACGGCGGCGCCGGTCGCCGGATCGCGGTCGATGCGGCTCACATACACGCCGGGCTCAAGCAGCAGATGGTCAACGGAAAAGCTCGCAATGCGCTCCATGGCAGATCCTCTCGGTAGTCAATTTGGGACGGGCTCTTTTAGCTGGTTCGAATGGTCGCACCAATCATACCAGTCAAAAAAGCCCCGTCCCAAAAAGACAACTTAGCCCAAGACGCGGGCCATGCGTGCCTTAAACTCCACGAGGAAGCGCGGAGCATCCACGGTCAGTGCCACAAGCGCGCTCTTGTCCGGATCGGACAGGCGGCGCTCATCGCAGATGGTGCGGCCGCGGTACTCGCCCAGCAGATCAACACGCAGGTTGCAGCCGAGCGCACCTACGAGCGTGGGGTCGATCGCCACGGCAACGGCCAGCGGATCGTGCAGCGCACAACCACCCAGGTAGGGTGCGTTCATCTCGTACGAGCCAATGTAGTGCTCGACCATGCTCGCAAATGCGCAGCCCGCCATGGTGCCCGAGCCCGTCCAGCCGGCAATGTCGCGGCGTGTGAGCACCACGCGATGCGTCACGTCCAGACCCACCATGGTGAGCTTACGGCCCGAGCGCAGCACCGCGTAGGCTGCCTCGGGGTCGCTCGCCATGTTGGCCTCGGGGCACGGTAAGGGCGCCGCCCATCACGACCACGCGGCCGATGGACATCATCGCCGCCGCATCGCGCTCCAGGGCGAGCGCCAGGTTGGAGAGCGGGCCAGTCGCTACGTAGACCAGATCGGGACCATAGGTGCGCGCGGCATCGATCAGATAATCGACCGCAGCGTTGCCGTCGGCCGAGGTCGCCCCCACCGGCTCGTAGGGCGACGCGGGCACGCTCGCGCCGCCGATGCCGTTCTTGCCGTGAATGAGCGCGGTGGACGCCGGCGGCGTATAGGGCTCAGTCGCCTGCAGAGGACGGTCGGCACCCAGGTACACCGGAACCTCGGGGCGACCCAGCAGATCGAGCACCGCAAGGCAGTTGTGCGCCGATTGCTCGACGCGCACGTTGCCAAAGCACGTGGTGATGCCCACGAGCTCCACCTCGGGGCTCGCGATGGCATAGGCCAGCGCCATCGCATCGTCCACACCCATATCCAGATCAAGGATCAGCTTCTTGGTTGTCATTGTTCTACTCCGCTTCTCCGTCTTTATCGTTTAACCAAACCAATGTTCAACTTCGGCGCGCGTGGGAATCGATTGCTGAGCGCCCAGGCGCGACACCGTCACTGCCGAGGCGCGAGCACCCGCGGCCATGCACTCAAAGAGCGGCAGGCCCTCTAGGCGAGCCGCCGCCAACGCGCCGATAAACGTATCGCCGGCGGCCGTGGTATCGACTACCGTACTCGAAAGTGCCGGCATGCGCAGCAGCTCACCGCCATCGCCGAGCGTAACCGAGCCGGCACCGCCCAACGTGATGACCGCAGCCCCGGCACCCTTGTCGAGCAGCGCATTGAGCGCCGCGACGCAGCTTGCATCATCCGTGGGCAGAATGCCCGTCAGAACCTGGCACTCGGTCTCGTTGGGGCAGACCAGGTCGACCGCAGGCCAGACCTCCGCAGGCAGCTCGCAGGCAGGCGCTGGATTAAAGACCGTATAGAACCCCAGCTCGTGAGCACAAACAAGCGCCTCGGCCGTCGCCGCAAGGTCACATTCGCCCTGGGCGATAAAGACGCTTCCGGCAGCCGGGGCAATCTCGCTGGCGTCGCCGTCGAGCTCATGGGCCACCAGACGCCTCAGCGCGCAGGCAACGTCCGCGCCCGCAAGCGCATGGTTGGCGCCCGGTGACAGTATGATGCGGTTGTCGCCCTTGCAGCGAATGATGGTCGCCGTTCCCGTCTCCACGTCATCGCGATGCACCACAAAGTCACAGTCCACGCCGGCGTCTTGGAGCCTCGCCACGAGCGACGCGCCGAACGCGTCGCGACCGACCGCGCCGATCATGTGCGTGCACGCGCCCATACGCGCGGCAGCTACGGCCTGATTGGCGCCCTTGCCGCCGGCGTTGGTGATAAACCCGCTGCCGCCGACGGTCTCGCCCGCACGCGGTATGCGCTCGCA
>CABQXG010000276.1 GCA_902468045.1 uncultured Collinsella sp. | reverse complement strand
ACTCGTCCTGTACATAGCTCACGGCGCGCTGGGTGACGATGGAGCCCGACATGGAGCCCATTTTGTCCGCCATTTGGTTGGCGCCCTCGACGAGCTTGCTTTGGTCTACCAGACCGCCCTCGACACCCAGGCGCAGGCTCTTCATAGTGATCTTACCGCCGTCGGCATCAATCTGCTTTTGCATGTTCTGCGCCGCCGCGGCCTTCTGCTGCATCTCGGCGAGCTGCTCGGGCGTCATCGCTGCCATTTGCTCGGGGGTGGGCATGGCCTGGGCAGCGTTGTCGTCTTTCTCGCTGGACGAGCCCATCATGTCGCCCATGGAGTTGGCGTCGATGCCCTGGTTGAGCGAAAGGACAACAGTCTCGGGCAGGCTCATAATGTCGGCAATCTTGCCTCCATCGGCACGCTCTTCCTCGGTGCCCTCGTACGTTCGAATGTCGTTTTTGTCAGCCTTGCTAAACACGGCCTCCACAGCCTTGGCGTCCTTGGCGCTCATAAAGAGTTCGAGGTCGTCGAGCGATTCGGCGCGGATGGTGTCGGGTACGGGCGACGCGATGCCGCCTTGCTGCACGCCCACGTCGACGATGTCGCTCATATAGGTAGGCAGCGCCAGATCGGCGTTGCAGCTGATTACGATAAGTACGATAGCTGCGAACAGTGCCAGGATATGTTTTTTAAAGAGCTTGAGAATCCTCACTCGGCATCTCTCCTTTCTTGATTGCGGTCGATAATTTCGTTGGCACGTCTAAGAAGGCGCACCATCTCTTGGGTATCTGTTTCGCCAAGCTGCTCGAGGAAGGCCGCGGTGCGGTCCTCGAATTCCCGACGTTTGATTTCGATAACCTGGAATCCTTTGTCGGTCACCGTGACGTGTACGCGACGACGGTCGGTCTTTGAGTGCTCGCGCTCGACCCAGCCCTTGGCCTCGAGGGCGCGCAGGATATTGGCGATGCGGGCGCTCGAGACCCAGGCGCGATCAGCGAGTTCGCTCGGCGTGAGCGAGCCGCCGGCGCGCATGAGGGCGCGCATGACGGCCATCTCGCCACCCAGAGCCTGGTCGGCAAAGCGCGAAACGCGCTGGTGCATGCTGCCAAACTCGGTAAAGAGCTGACGCCCAAGCTCATGGAAATCGGTATCTTCCACCGAAAACCCCTAACACTAGAAACTATTTTCGGTGGAAGATGATACCCCCATACGCGGGCCTCATACAGTAGACAATATTAAGAGCTCATTAAGACTTAAAATCATTCAATTGCTAAAGCGTTTCAAAGAACTATCATGCCCGCGGTTAGGCGAGGGGTTGTCACCACCATGACGACTGGGACTCATATAATCGCCACGTGCGATGCTCCAACTTCCCGCAAGGAGACACCTTACATAAAGGGGGATGGAGTCATGGCATTTGACTTCACGGGCAAGACCGCGATTGTCACGGGCGGCACTCAGGGCATTGGCCTCGAGATCGCCAAGGGCATCGTCGCGGGCGGCGGACATGTCGCGCTCATCGCAAGGAACGTTGCTAAGGGCGAGGCCGCTGTGGCCGAGCTTGGCGAGGGCAACAAGTTCTATCAGCTCGATGTCGCCGATGCGCCCAAGGCGCGCGAGACCGTCGAGCAGATTTTTACGGACCTGCCGCAAACCAACATCCTGATCAACTGCGCTGGCGTCATCAGCACCAAGAAGTTCGACGAGATCGATGACACCGAGTGGCGCCGCACCATCGACATCAACCTCAACGGTACCTTTACCATGATGAACGCCGTCTACCCGCACTTTAAGGCGGCCCATGCCGGCACTATCGTCAACGTGAGCTCTGTTGCTGGCAAGATCGGCGGCGGCCTGCTCGGCACCGCGGCTTATGCGAGCTCCAAGGCCGGTGTTAACGGTCTAACCAAGGCAGTCGCCAAGGAAGGCGGCAAGATTGGCGTTCGCTGCAACGCTGTATGCCCGTCGCTCACGCTTACCGATATGACCTCGATCCTCTCTGACGAGAACTCTCAGCGCATCATCAACGGTATTCCTCTGGGCCGTGCCGCCCAGGCCAGCGAGCCTGCGCAGATGGTGCTCTTCTTTGCCTCCGACCTCGCCAGCTTCGTGAACGGCGAGATCGGTGACTGCGACGGTGGCATCGTTCTGGACGGGTAATACCCCGCGGTGATCGTTTGGCGGCGACCCTGGCGACTCGGGGTTGTCGCCTTCTTTCTGACATAGGCGCGTGCGGCTACGAATCGCATGCATCCAAAGGAGATATATATGAG
>CABQXG010000275.1 GCA_902468045.1 uncultured Collinsella sp. | reverse complement strand
CCCGCCGTAAAGGGCGTGGAGTTTGGCATGGGCTTTGCCGTGGCCGCCATGCGCGGCAGCGAGAACAACGATCCGTATCGCATCGATGCCGAGACCGGCGAGATCGAAGTCGAGTCCAATAACGCCGGCGGCATCCTGGGCGGTATTTCGACCGGCGCGCCCGTCATGTGGCGCATGGCCGTAAAGCCGACGCCCTCAATTGGCCGCGAGCAGCAGACCGTAGACATGGACGCCATGGAAAATGCCGAGCTCTCGGTCCACGGCCGTCACGATCCCTGCATCGTCCCCCGAGCCGTCCCCGTAGCCGAGGCAGCCGCGGCGCTCGCCATCTGGGACGCCCTCCTCGAGGACGCCGCCCAGCGCTAACCAGCCCACCCCGGGCAATGATTCACGAAAGGGGTCCCTATGGACCTTGCTGACATCCGCCAGGCCATCGATGGCATCGACACCACGCTCCTCAACAGCTTTATCGAGCGCATGGACATTGCCACCGAAGTCGCCAAGTCAAAAATCGAGATGGGCAAGGCCGTCTTCGACCCCGCCCGCGAGCGCTCCAAGCTCAACAACCTCGCCAGCCGCGCGCCCGAGCGCTACGAGGCGCAGACCATCACCCTGTTCCGTCTCCTCATGAGCATGAGCAAGGCCGAGCAGCAGCGCTACATCAACGAACTCAAGGGCATCACTGTCTCGCAAAAGGCCCACGCCACGGCTGCAGCCTCCGACACTCCCTTCCCTCAAACTGCCACCGTCGCTTGCCAGGGCGTTGAGGGCGCTTACAGTCAAATCGCCGCGTGCAAGCTCTTCGACGTGCCCGACATCGCGTTTTTCGAGACCTTCGAAGGCGTTATGCGCGCTGTGCGCGACGGCTTCTGCGAGTTTGGCGTGCTGCCCATCGAGAACTCCACCGCCGGCTCGGTCAACGCCGTCTACGACCTGCTCGCCCAGTTCGACTTCCACATCGTGCGCTCGCTTCGCCTCAAGATCGACCACAACTTGCTCGTCAAGCCCGGCACCAAGCTCGCCGACGTGCGCGAGGTCTACAGCCACGGCCAAGCCATTGCCCAGTGCGCCGGCTTTATCGAGAACCACGGCCTGCGCGCCACCAAGTACCCCAACACGGCCATGTCGGCTGAGATGGTCGCCAACTCCGAACGCACCGATGTTGCCGCCATCGCATCGCGCAGCTGTGCCACGCTGTATGGCCTCGAGGTGTTGGAGCCCAATATCCAAGACTCGGACAACAACTACACGCGCTTTGTCGTCATCAGCCGCGAGCCGCGCGTCTACCCCGGCGCTAATCGCACCTCGCTCATGATCACCACGGCCAACGAGCCGGGCGCCCTCTATCGCGTGCTCGAGCGCTTCTACGCACTCAACATCAACCTCATCAAGCTCGAGAGCCGCCCCATCCCCGGCCGCGACTTTGAGTTTATGTTCTACTTTGATCTGGACTGCCCCTTTGGCAGCAAGGCCCTCGACGACCTGCTCGATTCCATCGACGACGTGTGCGAAAGCTTCACCTACTTTGGCAGCTACACGGAGGTGCTCTAGATGACCGATACCGCCGCAACCCGCCCCTACGGAGTGCTGGGCCGCGTGTTGGGCCACAGCTACACCCCAACCATCTACAAAGAGCTCGCTGGGCTCGATTACGTGCGATTTGAGCGCGAGCCCGAGGACCTCGCGGCCTTTATGACGGGCGACGAGTGGGAGGGCACCAACGTGACCATCCCCTACAAGCGCGCCGTCATGGAGTACCTGGACGAGCTGAGCCCGCTCGCCGAGCGCATGGGCAACGTCAACACCATCACGCGCCTGCCCGACGGCCGCCTGCGCGGCGATAACACCGACTACTTCGGTTTTCAGTGCCTGGTCGAGGAGCTGGGCGTAGAGGTTGCCAGTAAGAAGGCCCTCGTGCTCGGCGCCACCGGCGGTGCCGGCACTACGGCCAGCATGGTACTCGACGACCTGGGCGCCATCGTCGTACCCGTGGGTCGCACAAGCGAGGTCAATTACGACAACATCGCGCAGCAATCCGATGCCGCGCTGCTCGTCAACTGCACGCCTGCCGGCATGTTCCCCCACTGCCCCGACGCCCCCTGCACGCTCGAAGGACTCGATGCGCTCGAAGGCGTCATCGACATTGTCTACAACCCCGCCCGCACGGGTCTGATGTTCGAGGCCGAGCGCCGCGGCATCCCCTACATCGGCGGACTGCTGATGCTCGTGGCACAGGCGGCACAGGCCGTCGAGCGCTATA
The DNA here is from genome assembly GCA_902468045.1 of uncultured Collinsella sp. GTDB lineage: Bacteria > Actinomycetota > Coriobacteriia > Coriobacteriales > Coriobacteriaceae > Collinsella. Next base: position 7 of record CABQXG010000275.1, on the reverse strand, counting down.
CCGGCCA
>CABQXG010000274.1 GCA_902468045.1 uncultured Collinsella sp. | reverse complement strand
TACGCACCGCGTGTGGGAGGTCAAGCGCGAGGACGCTGTTGCCGCCATCCGTGCCATGCTCGATCAGGCGCCCAGTCCGGTGTTCGCCGGCGACTCCGCCTATGCCGCCGCGCTGGCTGGGGCATCTCAGCTCCTGGCCGACGATGTCCGTGCTGCCGGCACCTACACGGGCAAAGAGCCGTTCAACTTTGCCGTAGCTGTGCTCTTCCCCGCCGCGCAGGTCAGCGGCGCCGCGCCGCAGGTTCCGACGGGTCTGCTCACGCACCAGGTCGCGCGGTTCTAGCAAGACCAGACCGCCCAGCACAAAAATCGGCAGCTCAACAAACAGGGGGCGGAGATGCAGCAGGTACATGCATCTCCGCCCCTTTTGCGTCGAGAAGTTATGCCAGCGACCCGTGCCGCCACGCTCGCGTTATCCGCGCTGCGGACCTGCAGTAGCCACAAGCGGTTCAAGCCCCAGCTCGCACGCGTAATCCTCCTGCGTAAAGACTTCGACCAGCTCAAACGTGTCGGATTCGTCGTCAAACGCAAAGTGCAGCACCGAGCAGTTGCCCGGCACGCGTTCGCGCTCGTCTGCCGCCGCGCCCCGCACGTGGTCCAAAAACTCCTTGATAGCCGAGCCGTGGCTCACCGCGAGCACGCACTCGTGGTCCGGACGTCGCATAAGCTCGGTCAGCGTCGCCACCATGCGCTCACGCACCTGCATCTGGCCCTCGCCGCCAAACTGACGATAGAAATCGCGCCACGGGCGCTCGGGCATAAGCATCACGCGCTCGGCCTCAAAGTCGCCAAAGAACCACTCGCGCAGACCGTCCAGGCGCTCGTACGCCAAGCCCGGCCACAGGTTGGCGATAGTCTGCTCGGTGCGATGAAGCGTGGAGGTGTAGGCATGATCGGGCTCAATGCCGCGCGCACGTAAAAACATGCCGGCGCGCGCCGCCTGGTCGCAACCCAACTGCGTAAGCGGCGAGTCACTCCACCCCTGAATGATGCGCTTAAGGTTGAATATCGTCTGTCCATGACGGACCAGATACAGATCTTTATTCATAGGGTCCTTTCGTTCGTTACCAACCCAAGAGCGAAAACGCCCCGTCGCAATAGCCAAAATGAAGCACGGCACCGTTGTCGGGTAGCTCTCCCTCGCCAGTCACATACTCAAGAAACTCTTGGCAGGCTGAGCCGTGGGAAACCGCCAGCACGCAGTCGTGCTGCGGCCTGGCCATGATGCGGGACAGCGCCGCGACCATGCGTGACTGAAGCTGCACTTCCGACTCGCCGCCAAAGGCCACCGGATAATCGCCCCAGGGCTGCGGCGGCATCTCGCGATTTGATGTGCCCTCCAGCGAGCCAAAATGCCACTCACGCAGGTCATCGACCAGCTCTATGGAACGGCCCTCGCCAACGATAAGCTCGGCCGTATGCCGCGCCCGGCCCAACGGCGAGGAATACACATGATCAAAGGCCACGCCACACGCCGCAAACGCCGTACGCGCCGTCAGCGCCTGCTCGCGCCCGCGCGCCGTAAGCGGCGAATCGTGCCAGCCCTGCAAAATGCTCTGCACATTGAGCTCAGTCTGCCCATGCCGCACCAAATACAGATCTGCCACACACCCTCCCCTCGTACCACCACCAAGGGGACAGGCACCTTTGTGGTGGTTTACCGTCTGATCACGCCGCGATGACGCTCAACTACACCAGCACGTCAGCGAGCGAACGCTTGGGTACGTGGTGCACCTGTGCCTCGTCGCGCCAATAATTGATGGAGCCGTTGGGGTTGGAATCGATCGCATCGATTACCTGCGTCTCGGCCGGAACGCCAAACGCCATGATCAGCTTGAGCTCATACTTGTCGTTATCGAGCCCCATGGCATCGATCGCGTGGGGCGTAAAGGCCTTGAACATGCAGGCAGCCACCTCGGGCGTGGCGCTGCGGGCGGCGAGCATCATCGTCTGCGCGGCAATGCCCGTGTCGACCTCGGTAATGGGAGCGGCGGACTTGCCCGAAACGGCGCGCTCGGCCAGAATCGCGATGTAGCCGGTCGGGCGCTCGCCCTCGGCAGGACCCGGCCAATCCTTAAGCGCGCCGGCCCACGCAAGCTCATCAAATACACGCGCGCAATCCTCGGCACCGCTCACCACATGAAAACGAAGACGCTGAGCATTGGCACCACACGGAGCCAGGTGCGCCAGTTCCGCCAGCTCGAGCAAAAACTCGCGCGGCACGCGCATGGACTCGTCAAATCGGCGGCACGTGCGGGCGCGGCGGACCAGCGCGTCAAACGTGTCCAGGCCGAGCTTTTCGCAACCTTG
>CABQXG010000273.1 GCA_902468045.1 uncultured Collinsella sp. | reverse complement strand
TTGCGCGGGGCATTGGTGCCGACGTCCCGTTCTTTTTGCACGCGAGTCCTGCGTTCTACGTAGTTGGGGGAGACGTGCTGGCAACTGAGTACCCCGCGCTGCCCGCGACGCCCGTCGTGCTGGTCAAGCCGCGCGAGGCAAGCGTTTCGACAATTGAAGCCTATCGACGTTTTGACGAGGCCCCGGTGCCTGCGGACAAGCCCGGCGCGATAGCTTCTGCCTTGCGTGCTGGTGATGCCGAGACGGCATATGCACTCATCCATAACAACCTTGATGTCATTTCCGCACAGATGGAGTCGCAGATTCAAACGGTCCTCGACTGGCTGCGTAAACAGGACGGAACCGTTGCTGTAGATGTGTGCGGATCGGGTGCCTGCTCGTTTGCCATTTGCGACACCGCTGCCACGGCCGAAAGGCTTGCCGATGCTGCCCAGCAAAATGGCTGGTGGGCCTGCGCGACTGAGCTTATTTCCAACACGGTTCAAATCGACGCGCCAAAGAAATAAAAATTTCTCTAGCACGCGGCGAAAATCTTTGTTACTATAGTCGAGCTAACGGGTTGTGGCTCAGTTTGGTAGAGCGCTGCGTTCGGGACGCAGGGGTCGCTGGTTCAAATCCAGTCAACCCGACCAGAGCATGAGGAGGGACCGCTTCTTGCGGTCCCTTTTTTTAGCTAGTGTTGTGATACCGCGATACCCGCGGTATACTCATTCGAGCTTGTCTCGCTGTATTGTGGAGGTCTACATGTTTGGACTGAGGGCTCCTGAGCTCATCATTATTCTCGTCGTTGTCCTGATTATCTTCGGGCCCAAGAACCTGCCGAAGCTCGGCAAGTCCCTCGGCTCTACCGTCAAGAATATCCGTGAGGGTATGGAGGGCGACGATAAGGCCGAGACCAAGCAGGCCGAGGAGGTCGTGGTCGAGCAGTCCGAGGAGGACAAGGAGATCGCTGAGCTCGAGGCCAAGCTCGCTGCTGCCAAGAAGAAGCAGGCAGAGGACAGCGACGCGGACGCAGAGTAGTCCCATCCCTTTGGGGTGAGCACCTGACCGGCTTGCCCGCAGGCTAGCCGGTCTTTTTCGTTTTGTTGACAGTTGATTGTTTGATCAGAGTTGGGGAGATATCCGTATGGACGCAAGCCAGATCGTACTGACCGCTGAGGGCCGCCAGAAGCTCGTCGAGGAGCTCGCTTGGCGTGAGGGCGATTACGCCAAGGAGATCGTCGAGGACATCAAGGAAGCCCGCGCGTTCGGCGACCTTTCGGAGAACTCCGAGTACGACGCCGCTAAGGACAAGCAGGCCCAGAACGCCGCTCGTATTGCCGAGATCCAGGCCATCCTCGCCAACGCTCAGGTTGCTGCCACCACGGGCGACCTGACCGTCTCCATCGGTTCCACCGTTTCGCTGATTGATCCCAACGGCGAGGTCATGGAAGTCACGCTCGTCGGTACCACCGAGACCAACTCGCTCGAGCACAAGATTTCCAACGAGTCTCCGGTCGGTCACGCCATCATCGGTCACGGCGAGGGCGACTCCGTCGAGGTCGTTACGCCTTCCGGCAAGACTCGCGTCTACACCATCGCCAAGATCGCACGCTAGACCACGGTCCCGCGTAAAGGTATGTTTTCGCTCCCTGGGACCGAATCCTGGGGAGCGTTTTAGTTTGAGGAGCTAACTTATGGCAGAGAACCAGAACGCCGCCGATCAGGCATCGACGCTCAACGACGAGCGCGCCACCCGCCTGGCCAAGCGCGCCGCCCTGTTCGAGGCGGGCCAGAACCCCTATCCCGAGCACTCTGAGCTTGAGGACTACGTCGCCGATATCGAGACTAAGTACGCCGAGCTTGCCGATGGCGAGGACACCGAGGACGTCGTGAAGATCGCCGGCCGCGTGGTCGCCAAGCGCGGCCAGGGCAAGATAATGTTCATCGTCGTGCGCGATGCGACTGCCGAGATTCAGCTGTTCTGCCGCATCAACGACATGGACGAGGCTGCCTGGAATACGCTCAAGGCCCTCGACCTGGGCGACATCCTGGGCGTGACCGGCGTGGTCGTGCGCACCCAGCGCGGCCAGCTTTCCGTTGCCCCTAAGAGCGCGACCCTGCTTTCCAAGGCCGTTCGTCCACTGCCCGAGAAGTTCCACGGTCTTTCCGACAAGGAGACCCGCTATCGCCAGCGCTATGTCGACCTGATCGCCAACGACGACGTTCGCGAGACCTTCCGTAAGCGTTCGCAGATTCTCTCTACCTTCCGTCGCTTTATGGAGTTCGACGGTTACATGGAGGTCGAGACCCCCATCCTGCAGACCATCCAGG
>CABQXG010000272.1 GCA_902468045.1 uncultured Collinsella sp. | reverse complement strand
CGGCGCCCTTTCTTGTGCACAGGGACTGAGCTGGTCTGCACCACCACAAAGGTGCCTGGCACCTTTGTGGTGGTTGGTGGCTAAGCGGTGGGGAGTCCTGGCATGTTAGCCGGCTGCTGCGGCTTGAGGTGGGCGTTGCGCCAGATGATCTGGATAACGTAGCCGAGCATGAAGACAAAGGCTACGCCGCTGATGAAGTCACCTACGAGGGGAAGCCCCGTGAGGGCGCCTGCGATTACGCCGCCCACGGCTGCCATGGCGTAGCGGTTTTGGTTGTGTCCGACCATGCGGGAGATCGCGCACCCCGCAAAGGCACTCGACACCAACGCGATGCCGATAACGCCGCACAAGAGGGCTCCGGCAAGCGACAGACCAGCGATAGAGATAATTAGCAGTAGGACGGCGGGGACGATAGCAATCGTGCCCAGAAGACCGCTCACCCACAGGGGTATGGGGCGCTGGTGGAGCATGCCGGCGGCGCTGGCGGTCGCGCGCGGAAAGACGAGCTCGAGCAGCAGAGCGACAAAGCAGGTCGAGAGTGCCGCGGCGACGATACCGCCGATGACATCGTTAACGGTGGAAGTATCCTCGTTCTCGGTGCGGTCGATCTTGAGCGCGCCTACCTCGGCTCCTGCGGCACGCTCGGGGTCCTCGGAGACGTGCGCGTTCACGGTGCCGGTGATGTGGGCGTTCTTGCCCAAGATGAGCTTGTCGGCCCAAACCTCGACATCGCCCTCGACGGTGCCATCGATGGTCACCGTGTCGCCCGCAAGCGCTGCCGACTTGGTAGAGCCGCGCAGGGCAACCGTCTCGCCTATCGCGTAAAAACAGTTGGCGGTGCTGTCGGAATTGAGCACAACGTGCTGACCGACGACCGTGACGCTGCCATCAACCGTGGTCTTGGCGATATCGATAGTGCGTGCCGCCAAGCGGACGGCGCCGCCCACCGTGCAGTCGCGGATGGAGAGGCTCTCGCCCGCTGCAATTATGTCGCGGCCGATGGACGCATCGTCCAAGTTGAGGGCCTGACCTGCCCAGTACAGGTCACCTTCGACGCCGGACGAATTGGCGTCATTGTCGGTCGCAAGTACGTTGCCTGCGGTGTCCGTGCCGGCGAACGACGCCGTGGGAAGCGCGGTGAGCGCGAGCGCGATGAGCGCGAATGCCATAAGCAGGCAGCGACGTATCTTGTGTGACGGCGCCGTCGCGGTTTGATTGAAAGCCATGGTTGATCCTTTTGTTAGGTGTTCGGCATATACCTAACAGGGTACCCAACGCGTGGGCGCTCTAAAAGAACCTCTCGGTTGCATTTCGAAGTGTCGTGCCGTGCTGTCTACTTTTTACGGTGCAAGAAGCGCGCGATATCTTCTTCGGTGGGGCTTTTGATGTCAAAGCGCAGCGAGAGCCAGCGCAGACCCATGGTCACGACAACGCATACGACCAGCGCGGCGACATTGCTCATGATGCCGCTCATAACGAGACACACATAGCTTGTCGATCCGGCGATGGCGGCGATGGCATAAAAGTTAGTACGTTGGAAAATGCCCGGAACCACGCCCATAAAGCCGTCGCGCAGCATGCCGCCGCCCACCGCGGTGAAAAAGCCCATCATGATGCACACCGCCGGCGCAAAGCCGTAGACAAGCGCCTTGTCCGCTCCGGTGGCGGCGTAGATGCCGACCGAGATGATATCGAGCAGGGGAATGAGTTTTTCGGGCTTGTCGACGATTGCCGGGAAAATATAGATGATGGCTGCCGTGGCAATGGAAAGCGGCAGCGCCATCGGCTGGTTGAGGATGTAGACGTTGCCGACCTGGAGCGTCATATCGCGCAAAAGACCGCCGCCCAGACCGCAGACCACCGCGAGCGCGACCGCGCCCACCAGGTCGAGCTTGTGCTCGCGCGCAACCAGCACACCCGAGATCGATGCAGCGACAACAGCGAACATCTCGAGCCAAAACGGGATGGCAACCATGGCATCCGAGGCATGTGAGGTAATGGTTATGGCAGCGACGACGGGCAAGATGGGGTCCTTTGGATCGTGGGTTTAGACAATGCCCGTACATAGTACATGGTTGTCGGGCGTGGCGACCCTATTGCTCGGTAAACGGTCGGGGCCGGGTGGGGGCGTAGGTACATAACATGTACATCAGCCTCCAAAGATGTCGAAAAATGTCGGTTTTGGAGGGTGACGTACATGTTTGGGGGTCTGGGTTGATGTTGAACGCGATGGGGGCGTGGCTGAATAGGAGGGATGTCCAAATTTTGAGCGGAGCTCAAAATTTATCCGGTCGGCTTACGCCGACCGCGCTGCGCTAA
>CABQXG010000271.1 GCA_902468045.1 uncultured Collinsella sp. | reverse complement strand
ATTTGGGCGCGGCGCTCCTCGCGTGCGTGCGGATCGAGCCCGGCCAGGTAGGTCGTGTTGCGACGCTTGGTGAGCGCGTACGGCTTCACCGGCGCGTCCATGCCGCTCACGCAGCTCACGATAAAGCCCTCGAAGGCGGCCTCGTCGGGCTCAAAGCTGCCGAGCCATTCGCCTGCGCGCGCCACGCGCTCAATCGAAGGATCGACCGCCGGGTCGCGGTAGGTGTAGAACGCCGCCTGACGCTCGCCGGCCGCGCGGAATCCGCAGCCGTACGCGCCGCCCTTCACGCGGATCTCGTTCCACAGGTAGTCGTAGGAGAGTGCGTTGGCAGCAACCGCCCAGGCGCCCGTCACTTCGAGCCCCAAGCGACGCGGATCGCACGCGCTCGCCGCAAAGCAGATGTCGCTGGGGATGACAAAGGCCTCGTGGCGGTCGCGCGGCTTCGGCACCACGAGCGCGTCGTTGCCGGCAATGCCCGCCGCACCCGCGCCCAGCCCCAGGTCGCCCGCAGCATTCCAGTACGCGTCAAAGTCCTCATCGCTGCCGGTAAAGCTCGCCAGGCAGCCGTCGGCCACAAAGATACGACCTGCCAGCTCGGTAAGCTTGGCGCGCAGACCGTCCAGGCGCTCGTCAAAGTGTTCGAGCAAATCGCGCAGGAACAGATAGAAATCAACGCCCGAAAGCTGCTCGCACACCACGGCCGAAGGCGAGCTGTAGCTCATCGCGCGACCGAGTGCCGCCGAGTGACCGTTGTTGATAAACCCCTGCTCAAGCCCAATGCGAATCTGTGTGAGCACGTCGCGGACGCGGTCGGCGTCGGCATCCGCCAGCAGCGTGTTCGACCACACCTCGCGCGGCAGGCTCGCCAGCGCATTGATCTTCTCGGACAGGGCGCCGGCGCTCACCAGCAGGTAGGGGTGCACGCCGTCCACGTCGGGTTGGGTCATGACCTCGGTCGTAAAGCTCAAAAAGCCCAGCTTGCCGGCGAGCAAGTTGTCGAGCTCCTCGGCCGAGTGCTCGCTCGTGGGCAGCTGTTTGAGCAGGCGGCAGAGCAGTGTCACATAGGGCAGGTCCTCAAACGCGACGCAGCTCAGGTCGAAATACTGCATGGCGTAGGCCAGACGGTTGGTGGGGATGCCGTGGCGCAAGCAGGGGATGGGCGCGGTCGTGTCTACGACCAGCGGCGGCTCGGGGCGCGCCTCGCCAATGTCGGACACGCGCAGGCGCGGCAGCGTGGCCTTGGCCTCGGGTGTGTCTTCCGCCTCCTGTGCGGCACGCAGCGCAGCCGTGCGCTCGACCACGTCGGCCAGCTCGGCATCGGTCATGGCATCGCGCTTGGCTGCCAGCTCGGCAGCTTCGGCGCCCTCCGAACCCTCGGCGGCATTCACCGGCACCAGCTCGACCAGCGCCATGTGATCGTTCTGCAGCACCAGCTCGCGCAGCAGGTCCTCAAAATAGCTGCCGTCCAGCTCGCCACGCAGCTCCTCGTACACCGGGCCGTACTTGAGTGCCAGCGTCGCGGCGTCGTCATCGTAGAGCCAGGTGCTCAGCGCGTCGCACGCAATGGCCACGCCGTCAGCGATACCGTAGTCGCGCTGGCGCAGGTCGTATTCGTTGCTGCTGATGATGGCTTCCAGGCGCTCACGCGGAACGCCATGTTCGCACAGGTCGCGGCAGGCGTCCTGGAACACGCGACGCAGCTCACGCGCCACACCGGGCTGCGCGTTTTGCAGCATGATGAGCTCGTAGGGCTGCAGGCTCTCGGCCGCGGTGTAGCTCACCACGTTGCCGCCCAGACCGGCGGCCAGAATGGCCTTCTTAACCGGTGCTTCGTTGGAGCCCAGCAGCGCCTCGAACAGGATGTCCGCCGCGATCGTGCGCTTGCGGTCGAGCGCGCTGCCCAGCACCAGGCCCAGGCCCACCAGGGCGTTCTCGGGCGTGGTGGCCATCTCGATGCGCTTATACTCGCAGGTCACAGGCTCCTGCACGTCCAGCGGATTGGGCGCCAGCGCAGACGGGTCCTCGCCGGCGGCAACGGCGGCGTCCATGCGGCGGCTCGCGGCACTCGACTGCGACAGATAACGCTCGTCCAAAAACGCCAGCGCGCGGTCCACATCTAGGTCGCCGTAGAGCGTTATATAAGAGTTGGAAGGATTGTAGTGGCGCGCGTGCGTGTCCAGGAACTGCTCGTAGGTGAGCGCGGGAATCGCGCACGGGTAGCCGCCACTCTCGTGCGCATAGGCGGTGTCGGGATAGAGCGCGGCGTTGACGGCGTCGTCCAGCACGCTCATGGGGTCGGACAGCGCGCCCTTCATCTCGTT
>CABQXG010000270.1 GCA_902468045.1 uncultured Collinsella sp. | reverse complement strand
GCCTCGAAAAAGTCGATAAGGTCGTTGGCGGCCTCGATATCATCGGCCGTCACATGCGCGCGCTCGGGCGTTTCCTGATCCGTCATGCTCTCCCCTTTCGCTGGGTTGATGGTCCCTTCCAGCATACCCCGCCGCGCCAGCGCTGCACTCTTCATTCCGTGTTTAATCCCGCACCGCTCACCAAGTTGAGCCATCATGCCCGTGCACCTTTTGCGACAATTACGCTAACAGGACGAGAGGAGCCGCCATGAAGCCACGTAACATTGCCATCGCCTGCGGTGTCGCGGGAGTCGCCGTCGGCCTTGCCGCTGCCACCGGTATCGTTTATCACAAGCAAATCAAGTCCGCCGCGTCGCTCAAGCGCTTGACCGGCTACGCGGATGGCTATGACCTGTACGCAATCGACATCGCCTACGACTACGATCTTGATCGCATCATCGCCGCTGGCGTGCGCGACGACCAGGCCTACATCGATGCCGTGGTGGCGCAGGTGCTGCCCGATGTGCCGGCACATGTCCAGGCGCCCCAGTTTGCCTGCAGCGCTTTTGTCGCCGTAGATGCCGAAGGCCGCGTGCGCACCGGTCGCAATTACGACTTTAAGGACGACACCTCGGCGCTGCTGGTGCGCAATCACCCACGCGGCGGCTATGCTTCCATCGGGTTTGCCGCCCTCAATAACCTGGGCGCCAACACTCCGCTTGACTCCATCACCGGACGCGCCGCGGCGTTGATGGGCCCGTTTGCCCAGCTCGACGGTGTTAACGAATGCGGCGTGTCCATTGCCGTACTCACCCTGGATTCCAAGCCCTGTGACCAGGACACGCAACGCCCCGCCATCAATACCTCGCTCGCCATCCGCCTGGTGCTCGACCGTGCCGCCACCACGCAAGAAGCTGTCGACCTGCTTTCCGCCTACGACATGCACGCTATGGCAGGACGCGATTACCACTTCTTTATCAACGACGCCGCCGGTGACGCGCGCGTAGTAGAGTGGGACCCGCGCGATCCGGACCGCGCTTTCAAAGCGACTCCTGTACGCCAGGTTACGAACTTCTACGCCTGCTATGGCGACGAAGTGCTACCCAACCAAAAGAATGGCGAGCTGGGCCATGGTAAAGAGCGCGCCGTTGCAATCGCCGATGTCCTTGATACCCATGTCGGTGCCCAGGACGAAACGATTGTCTGGGAAGCCCTGCGTGCCGCAGCGCAAGAGCCCAATCCGGAAGACATCACCAGCAATACGCAATGGTCGGTCGTCTTTGACAATACCGAACCCGCCGCCGCCATTACGCTGCGCCGCCACTGGGGCGACGTCGACGCCTTCGCACTGTAAGGAGCCAGGCCCGTCGACCTTACGTTCCCTGACGTTGCTTACATTTCCATACGCTTGAGCTAACACGTTTACCCCCGTATCAACAGTGTGCGGGGGTAAACTTATGCGCATGTTATAACTTGCCCGGAAGGATTCATCATGCTCAGGATCGGTCTTCTTACCAGTGGCGGCGACTGCCAGGCGCTCAACGCCACCATGCGCGGCATCGTCAAAACGCTTATGACCAATAGCGAAGAGCCTATCGAGATTTATGGCTTTGAGGACGGCTATCAGGGCCTTATCTACAGCAGGTTCCGCGTCATGACGCCCGCCGATTTTAGCGGCATCCTCACCCGCGGCGGCACCATCCTGGGCACGAGCCGCACACCGTTCAAGCGTCTGGATACCCCCGAGGCCGATGGTGTCGAGAAGGTGCCGGCGATGGTCCACACCTATCATAAGCTGCAGCTCGACTGCCTGTTTATGCTGGGCGGTAACGGCTCCACCAAGACCGCCAACCGCCTGCGCGAAGAGGGCCTCAACGTTATCGCGCTGCCCAAGACCATCGATAACGACACCTGGGGCACCGAGCTGACGTTTGGCTTTACGAGCGCCATCGACGTCGCCACCAAGTGCATCGACGACATCCACACTACCGCCTCGAGTCACGGCCGCGTGTTTGTTATCGAGATCATGGGCCACAAGGTTGGCTGGATCCCGCTGTACGCCGGCGTCGCGGGCGGCGCGGATGTCATCTTGATTCCCGAGATTCCCTACGACATGGACCAGGTCATCAAGACCATTGAGCATCGCATGGAAACCGGCAGCCGCTTTACCATCGTGGCCGTCGCCGAGGGCGCTATCTCCAAGGAGGACGCGGCGCTGTCCAAGAAGGAGTACAAGAAGAAGCTCGCCGAGCGCACGAGCCCGTCGATTGTCTACGACATCGCCAAGGAGATTGAGGCCAAGACCGGTCGCGAGACCCGCGTCGCCATCCCCGGTCACACGCAGCGCGG
>CABQXG010000269.1 GCA_902468045.1 uncultured Collinsella sp. | reverse complement strand
CAGCGTGCCCCCGCGCAGGCTCGCGGAGCTGCCGTCGCCCTCGTCCTCGGCGCCCTCCGGCAGGTCCAGCTCGTAGTGCCAGCCCTCCTGCTCAAAAATGGTGGGCTTGGTATAGATGGCCGGGTTGAACACCGCGTCCAGGTACACGTCCATCAGGTTGTACAGATCCTGCTCGTTGGTGGTGGCAACGGGGTAGATAGTCTTGTCGGGGTAGGTCATGGCGTTGAGGAACGTCTGCATGGAGCTCTTGATCAGGTCGACAAACGGCTCCTTGACGGGGAATTTGGCCGATCCGCACAGCACCGAGTGCTCAAGAATATGGAACACGCCGGTGGAATCGGCTGGCGGCGTCTTAAAGCCAATGGCAAAGGCCTTGTTTTCGTCGTCGCACGCCAGGTACAGCAGGCGAGCGCCCGAGGCGATGTGGCGCAGCACGTAGGCGTCCGAGTCGAGCTCGGGCACGGTCTCGCAGCGCTCGACGGCAAAGCCGTGGCAGGTGGTGCCGGGTGCCAGCAGCGCGGCGGCTGCGGCGCGCGGGTCGGTTGAGGTGGTGGGCATATGCAGTCTCCTTTGACGCCCCAGCGGGGGCGAATCGAGTCGAATCCTCGAGAGTATACCCATATGGGGCCCTCGACCAATCTGCCGGATGAGCGTGGATTTTCGGACACACGAGCGTGGAAATTCGGACGCCCATCAAATGAGCGTGGATTTTCGGACGAAATCGGCTGCCAAAAGCCCAAAAACCGTCCAAATATCCACCCTCATTTCCCGACCGTCCAAAAATCCACGCTCATCCGTCGCCCGCACATCTCTCATATCTCATTCGTCTCTAATACGAGAGATAACAGAAAGATGAGAGACAAATATGAGAGATAACAATGCTGCAAAGAGACAGGCAACCATGGTATTGTCTCAATATAGATTGTTTTACCAGCGAAAACATGTTTAAATGAAACAGATGACAGACATCTTATCTTTCATCTCTCACTCCTCTCTAATATGAGAGATAACAGAAAGACGAGAGATAACTGAGAGACGAAGGAAATCTATTCGCGGCATTCTTCGCAGAACCGAGCGAAAGGACGTGCAGATGAACGAAAACGAGCTGGCCGGTTTGCTCGAGTCTTTAAAGCGAATGGGTTCGGATGACCTTAGCGTCGAAGTAAAAGAGAGCGCCATGACGCTTTCCCGCGACGTATGGGAAACGGTCAGCGCTTTCGCAAACACCGCCGGCGGCATCATCGTGCTCGGAGTGAGCGAGCGCGCGGGTTTTGTCCCAGTTGCAAACTTTGAGACCGAGAAAGTGCTCAACCAATTCGTGGCGGGCATGGGCGATGCTGGCGGTCGCGGAAAGCTGGCCAATCCGCCCAAATACACCATTGAGCGCGTGGAGCTCCAGGGCACCGTGGTTCTGGTCATCACGATTGAGGAGCTCGACCCGTCGAGCAAGCCGTGCTATGTCATAGAGCGGGGCGCTCAAGGTGGCAGCTACAAACGCATCGATGACAAAGATGTGCCGCTTTCATCGACCGAGGTGCTCGCATTGGCGTCATACGGTCGAGCGACTCCGAGCGATCGCGATGCGGTGCCCGGCACGAGTGTGGGCGATCTCGACGAGTCGCTGGTCGACCGCACGATAGAACGCGCCTATTCGTTGACGCCTCGAGCGATGCGTGGTGCGACGGACAAGAAGACAAAGATGGAGCGCCTGAATCTCCTCGACTTCCAGGGCAATGTTACCAAGGCCGGCCTCCTTGCCGCGGGCGTTTACCCTCAGCAGTTCTATCCCAAGCTCTTCATTGATGTGGCTGTCCATGCGGGAACTCAAAAGGGCGCTGCGGGACCGCTAAGATTTATGGACCGCACAGTCTGCGAGGGCACCCTGGGCGAGATGATTTCGGATACTGTCGCGGCTGTCGCCAAAAACCTGCGCCGCACCTCGACCGTCCAAGGCATCTCGCGTATCGACTCGCTGGAGATTCCCGAGGAGGTCCTGCGCGAGGCAGTCGCCAACGCGGTTATCCACAGGGAATACGGGGATCGGTTCTGTGGGCAATCGATCGCCGTCGACGTTTTTGACGACCGTATCGAGGTGACGAATCCCGGCGGCCTTTATGGAGGGAAGACTCGCGAGAGCTTGTTTGACGGCAGCTCCCGATGCCGTAACGCGACGCTCGTGAAACTCATGTCGATTGTCCCGCTGCCGGATGGCGCAGGTTCGCCGGCTGAGGGCAATGGCTCGGGCATCCCGATGATGCTCGATGCCATGCGCGCGCATGGTCTGGCCGAGCCCCTGTTCTGCCCGGGGTTCGATCGGTTCAAGGTCGTACTTTACCGTTCAAAGATCGAGCCG
>CABQXG010000268.1 GCA_902468045.1 uncultured Collinsella sp. | reverse complement strand
GACGTGATCCTGGGCAACATCGACCCTGGCATGCTCACGGCATGCGACCATCTCCAGCTGTTGCAATTGCAGACCGCCGGCTATGACGACTACCTTGCCGCCGGCACTGTGCCGGCCGACGCCAAATTGTCTTGCTCGGTGGGCGCCTACGGCCAGGCCGTAAGCGAGCACATGTTTGCCATGGTGCTGTCTATGATGAAGCGCCTGCCCGGCTATCACGACTTGCAGCGCGAGCATCGCTGGGAGGATTTGGGCCCGGTCACCTCGCTCAAAAACGCCAACGTGCTGGTGCTGGGCGCGGGCGATATCGGCGGCCACTTCGCCACGCTCTGCCGCAGCATGGGCGCGCACGTCCGCGGCATCAAGCGCCATCCGCTCGTCTACCCCATTGTATTTGAGGACATGGACGGCATGGATGCCCTGTCTGAGCGCCTGGCCGAGGCCGATGTCGTCGCATCCTTTATGCCGAGCACGCCCGAGACCCGCGGTCTGGCGAATGCCAAGTTCTTCGCCGCGATGAAGCCGGGCGCCTTCTTTGCCAACGGCGGCCGCGGCGATCTTGTGGTCGCCGACGACTTGGTTGTCGCTCTGGAGTCGGGACATCTCGCCGGTGCCGCGGTCGACGTCACCGACCCCGAGCCGCTGCCTGAGACAAGCCCGCTGTGGGATGCGCCCAACATGCTCATCACGCCGCACGTCTCCGGTTGGTTCCATCTGGCCGCCACGCTCAACAACGTGGTCGACATCGCCGCGGAAAATCTTCGCCATCTGCAAGCCGGCGAAACCCTGCGCTGCTGGATCGAACATTAAGAATTACGCCGTTTTACAAACGGCGTAATGAGCCGACGCTGCGAGCCCGCCGTTTGGCCAATCTGCCGTTCAATTTTAAAGGCGCGACCAGAAGGTCAGCGCCTTTTCATTTCACGGCACCTTGGCTCAAACGGCGGGCTCTCGCTGACTTTTATTCGACCTGCGGGATCTGACTAGCGCAGGCTCTGCCTATGAAGTCCTAGCAGTTCCGTCTTGTCGTTGGCGTTGAAGCATTTGCCCAGATAAAACCTGCCAAAATTGTCATCTCATCTTGGTCGATTTTAGAGCTCCACGCTTTCGGCGCCGTTGATGGTTAGGTTTCGCTCGTAGAAGGCCGTGAGGGCGCGGATGGCACACATCACGTCGCGCACGCCGCCGGTCTCGTAGCTCGAGTGCATGGCAAGCTGCGGCAGGCCCACGTCAACGGCATGCATGCTCGCCTGCATGTTCGACAGGTTGCCCAGGGTCGAACCGCCCGCCATATCGCTCTTGTTGGCGAAGGCCTGCGTGGGCACGTCGGCGTCATCGCAGATGGCTTGGAACACCGCGCGGCTAAAGGCATCGGTGCAGTAGTGCTGGTTGGCGGCTTCCTTGATGACAATACCGCCGTTGAGTACGACCTGGTTGCGGGCATCGCACTTCTCGGCATGGTTGGGGTGCACAGCATGCGCGTTGTCGCAGCTCACAAGCATCGAGGCGGCAAGCGCGCGATGGTACGACTCGTCATCGAAGCCCAGCGACCCGTTGATGCGTCGCAACGCGTCGGCCAAGAAGGTCGACATGGCGCCCTGCTTGGTCTCGGAGCCAACCTCCTCGTTATCAAAGCAGCAAAAGACCGAGACGTCGTGCGCGTTCTCGGTGCCCAAAAATGCCTGTAGCGAGGTATAGGCGCAAGCCAGGTCATCAAGCTTGGGCGTCGAGATAAACTCGTCGGCCCAGCCCCAAATGCGCGCATCCTGGCGGTTGACCAGGAACAAATCGCGGCCCAGAATTTGCTCGGGCTCAACGTCCAGCTCTTCGGCAATCAGGGCATCAAAATCTCCCTGCTTGAGTTCGCCGGCGCTGATGAGCGGGCACAGGTCGACGGCTCGGTTGGGAGCAAAGCTCTCGTTAACGCCACGGTTCATGTGGATGGCAAGGCTCGGGATGATGGCGACTTCGCGCTCGGTAGCGAGCAAACGACTCTCGATACGGTCGCCCTCGCGTACCAGCACGCGGCCCGCGAGTGCCAGCGGACGGTCGAACCAGGTGTAGTCGATCATGCCGCCGTAGGCCTCGGTGTTCAGGCGCAGCGTCTCGCCCGCGCCGTCGAGCTCGGGCACGGCCTTAACCTTAAACGTCGGCGAGTCGCTGTGCGACGCCGTCAGCTGAAAATGGTAGTCGCCGGCAACGCCGTCCTCGCCCCACGTAGCAGCCAGGTCCTCGCCCACCTTAAAGGCGATAACGCTCGAGGTGTTGCGCTGCGTGTAATAACGCCCGCCCGGCTCGATGTCCCACGCCGCGTTCTCGGACAGGTAGGTAAAGCCCGCCTCGTCGAGCTCGGCCATAATGGTCGCCGCCGTAT
>CABQXG010000267.1 GCA_902468045.1 uncultured Collinsella sp. | reverse complement strand
ATAGCCTGCGCAATGCCATTGACCTGGCGCTCGAGCAGCCCACTGAGGCCGTTGAGCTCGATTTTGCCCAGGTGAGCTACATCGATTCGACGGGCATTGGCGTGCTCGTGGGCGCCGCACACCACGCGGTCGACCACGGCAAGCGCTTTAGCTGCACCAATGTGCAGCCCCCGGTGATGCGCGTGGTTCAGCTGTTGGGTGTCGACCAAGAGATTTCGATCACCGCTGCATAATCTTTGCCCCCAAAAGGGCGTGCCGTTTGGCATATGTTTGTGATGCGCTCGGACGTTTTGGCGTCCGGGCGCTATACTTGACCGAATGAATAGACGAGTTCCGGCCGAATGGCGCGGTGCGGGCTCGACTCACATCGAGCCTTGGAGGTATGTGTGTTTGGTATTGGAGAGGGTGAGCTCGCGATCATCGTGGTCTTCGGCTTTTTGCTGTTTGGCCCGGATAAGCTCCCACAGATGGGCCGCACGATCGGCCGTGCCATCCGTCAGTTCCGCGAGACGCAGGAAAAGATGACGGCCGTTGTTCAGTCCGAGATTATCGATCCGGTGAGCGAGGCCGCTTCGGCCCCGGTCAAGCCCAAGAAGGCTGCTGCGACCGACGACGATTCCGATGCGGACGAGGATGCCGCCGAGACGGCAGCGCCCGCCAAGAAGGAGACCTTTGCCGAGCGCCGTGCCCGTCTTGCTGCCGAGAAGGCCGCGAGCGAGGCTGCCGCCGAGGGCGAGGGTGCTGCTGAGGAGTCCGAGGCCGAGGGTGCCGAGCCTGCCGCTGCCGCTGAGCCTGTCGTCGAGCCTGAGCCTGCTGCAGAACCGGAGCCCGAGCCCGAGCCGGCAGAGCCCACGACGGCCGACCTCTACGCCCGTCGTCCCCGCAAGCGCAAGGCCGTCGTCGACCAACTTGCCCGCGAGCTCGAGGCCGAGGACGACGCCGCTGCCGCCGATGCACCGAAGGGAGGCGATGAGTAATGCCTATCGGACCTGCGCGCATGCCGCTCTTCGATCACCTGGGCGAGCTCCGTCGCCGCCTGACCATCGTGGTCGTGTCGGTGTTTGCCGCCGCCATCGTGCTGTATTTCGCCACGCCCGTGGTGCTCGACATCCTGGAAGACCCCATCCGCTCCTTTGTGCCGGACGGTAAGTTCTACATCACCACCACGCTCGGCGGCTTTGGCCTGCGTTTCTCGCTGGCCATCAAGATGGCCGTGGTCATGTGCACGCCCATGATCATCTGGCAGATTCTGGCATTTTTCCTGCCGGCACTGCGTCCCAACGAGCGCAAATGGGTCGTGCCCACGGTGCTCGCCTCGACGGTGCTGTTCTTCCTGGGCGCCATCTTCTGCTATTTCATCATCATCCCGGCGGGCTTTGAGTGGCTTATCGGCGAGACCTCGGCCGTCGCCACGGCGCTGCCCGACCTGGAGAACTACGTCAACATGGAGCTGCTCTTTATGATCGGCTTTGGCGTGGCGTTTGAGCTGCCGCTCATCATCTTCTACCTGTCCGTCTTCCACATCGTGTCCTACGCGGCCTTCCGCGGCGCCTGGCGCTACGTGTACGTGGGCCTGCTTGTGGGCTCGGCTGTGATTACGCCCGACGGCTCGCCCGTTACGCTGGGCCTCATGTATGGTGCCCTGCTCTCGCTCTACGAGATTTCGCTCGCCATTGCCCGCGTGGTCATTACCGCGCGCGAGGGCAAGGAGGGCTTGTTTGTGAGCCGTCTGGACCTGTTCTCGGACGATGAGGACGACGAGGAGTAAATCGGTATGCACGAGGTTGGCATTGTCAACGGCATACTCGATACAGTGATTCGCGCGGCGCGTGGGGCGGGGGCCTCGCGCGCCGTTTTGGTAACGCTGCGTATCGGGGATATGACCGAAGTTGTGCGCGAGGCGCTCGACTTTGCGTGGGAGACATTTCGCGATGAGGACCCGCTCACGCGGGGCTGCGAGCTCGCGGTTGAGGAGATTCACCCACAAAGTGAATGCCTGGACTGCGGCGAGGTCTTCGACCACGATCGCTTCCACTGTCGCTGTCCCCAGTGTGGTGGTGCCAACGTGCGCCTACTGCACGGCCGCGAGCTCGATATCGCGAGTATCGAAATCGAAACCCCCGACGATTAGCCCGCTAGCCATCTGGTGATGGGGTATAAAGGGGCCAAAGTAAGGAGCGCTAAGTATGGCTGAGAAAACGATTGATATCGCGTCGCCGATTCTGTCGCGCAACGAGCGCCTGGCAGATCAGCTGCGTCAGCGATTTAATGAGACAAACACCTATGTGATCAACGTCTTGTCGAGCCCCGGTTCGGGCAAGACCACCACGATCCTGGGCACCAACGAGCGCCTGCGTGACAAGGCCGGCCTGCGCTGTGCCGTCATCGAGG
>CABQXG010000266.1 GCA_902468045.1 uncultured Collinsella sp. | reverse complement strand
TTGCTGGGCGTGACTGGTTCGGGCAAGACCTTCACGATGGCTAAGACTATTGAGGCCTTGGGGAAGCCGACGCTGGTCATGGCTCCCAATAAAACGCTTGCCGCTCAGCTCGCGAGCGAGCTCAAGGAATTCTTCCCTAACAACGCCGTGGTCTATTTTGTGTCGTACTACGATTACTATCAGCCCGAGGCATATGTGCCGCAAAGCGATACGTATATCGAGAAAGACTCCTCGATTAACGAAGAGGTCGAGATGCTGCGCCATCAGGCGACGGCATCGCTGCTATCTCGACGCGATGTGATCGTCGTCGCATCGGTCTCGTGTATCTATGGCATTGGCTCCCCCGAGGACTATGCGGGCCTAGCTCCGAACGTCGACAAGAAGGTGCCGCTCGAGCGCGATGACTTTATCCATGCGCTTATCGATATCCAGTACGATCGCAATGACTATGATTTGGCACGTGGCACCTTCCGCGTGCGCGGCGATGTCGTCGACGTGTATCCGCCCTATGCCGAGCATCCGTTGCGGTTTGAGTTCTTTGGCGACGAGGTCGAGCTGATTGCCGAGATCGACGAGGTCACCGGCGAGATGCTGCGTGAGTACGAGGCCATTCCCGTGTGGCCGGCCTCGCACTACGTGACTGAGAAGCCTAAGGTCAAAGCGGCTCTGAAATCAATCAGCGTAGAGTGCGAGAAGCGTGTGGCCGAGCTCAAGGCGACTGATAAGCTGCTCGAGGCGCAGCGTCTGCAGCAGCGCACCGACTATGATCTCGAGATGCTCGAGACCATGGGTTTTTGTAACGGCATCGAGAACTACTCGCGTCATCTGGACGGTCGAAAACCGGGCGAGCCGCCGTTTACCCTGATCGATTACTTTCCTAAGGACATGCTCTGTATCATCGACGAGAGCCATGTAACGGTGCCGCAGATCCGCGGCATGCACGAAGGCGATCGCTCGCGTAAGGTGACGCTGGTGGAGCATGGTTTTCGTCTGCCTTCGGCACTCGATAACCGCCCGCTTCGTTTCGATGAGTTTGAGGCGAGGATTCCCCAGTTCATCTACGTTTCGGCCACGCCGGGCGACTATGAGCTGCGGGTTAGCCAGAACGACGTTGAGCAGATTATTCGTCCGACTGGCCTGCTCGACCCCAAGATCGATGTGCGTCCGGTTCGTGGGCAGATTGACGATCTTGAGGACGAGATTCGCGAGCGCGTGGCGCGTAAGGAGCGCGTGCTGGTGACCACGCTCACCAAGCGCATGGCCGAGGACCTGACCGACCATCTTCTTGATGCCGGCATTAAGGTCAATTACATGCACTCTGATACGGCGACGATGGACCGCGTCGAGATTCTGCGAACGCTGCGCGAGGGAAAGATTGATGTTCTCGTTGGCATCAACCTGCTCCGCGAGGGTCTAGACCTTCCCGAGGTCTCGCTGGTGGCAATTCTCGACGCTGACAAGGAAGGCTTCTTGCGTAACCGCCGTTCGTTGATTCAGACGATTGGCCGTGCGGCCCGTAATGCCGACGGCGAGGTCATCATGTATGCAGACGTTATGACCGATTCGATGAAAGAAGCCATCGAGGAGACGCAGCGCCGTCGCGAGATTCAGATGGCATATAACGAAGAGCATGGCATTGTGCCCAAGACGGTCCGCAAGGCCATTAACGACATTTCGAGCTTTATTGCCGAGGCCGAAAAGACTGTGGGCTCGAAGGGACGCTCGAGAGGCAATTCGCTGGGTCACGGTGCGTTCTATACACCCGACGAAAACGGCGAGGGCGCCGCGCCGGAGACGGCAGCACCCGAGCAAACGCTTGCCGAGCAGCTGGAAGGGCTACCGCACGACGAGCTCGTGCGGATCGTCGAGACCATGGAGGAAGACATGCGTAACGCTTCCGCCGCCATGGACTTTGAGGAGGCGGCGCGTCTGCGCGATGCCGTCGTTCAGATTCGGGCGATGCTTGAGGGCGCATCTGAGGACGAAACGATTGAGCGTTTGCGTTCGCAGGCTCGCAAGGGCTCTACCTTTGCTTCGGGCAGAAAACGCCAGGGTGCACGATTCAGGAAGTAGTGAACAGGCCCCGAGTTCCCTGTGGAGCTCGGGGCCTGTGTCGTTCGGACGCGAGAGTTCGTGCACTAGAGGTCTGCTATCAGCGCCTCAGCGCAACGGATGCCGTCGGTGGCGGCACTCATGATGCCGCCGGCATATCCGGCACCCTCGCCGCAAGGGTAAAGGCCCGGGGTCGACGTGGCGTGGCATGTTCGATCGCGGGTGACGGTGACCGGGGAGCTCGAGCGTGTCTCCACGCCAGTGAGGACCGCATCGGGGCGGTCATAGCCGCGCAGTTTCTTACCGAGCAGGGGGATTCCCAAACGAAGCGATTCGACGATATGCTGCGGG
>CABQXG010000265.1 GCA_902468045.1 uncultured Collinsella sp. | reverse complement strand
GCTGCTCCCGTCGCGCGACTTCGGGCGAAGCCAGGTGAGCGCGAGTGAAACAGCGTAGGGGAAACGGGGCCTCCGGCGGGAAGTTAAACCGCTACTTACGCCTTGTTGACGGAGCCAAACTCCTCCATGAGCTCCTTGGTGCGGGCAACGATGTTGTCGCGACCAGGCTTGAGGAGCTTGCGGGGGTCAAAGCCCTTGCCCTGCTGATCCTTGCCAGCCTCGATGTACTCGCGGACGCCCTTGGCGAAGACGAGCTGCAGGTCGGTGTTGACGTTGATCTTGGAGATGCCCAGGGAGATGGCCTTCTTGATCTGATCCTCGGGGATGCCGGTACCACCGTGCAGAACGAGGGGCAGGTCGCCGGTCTGAGCCTTGATCTCGCCCAGACGCTCGAAGGAAAGGCCAGCCCAGTCGGCGGGATACACGCCGTGGATGTTGCCGATGCCGCAGGCGAGGAAGTCGACGCCCAGGTCAGCAATCTGCTTGCACTCAGCGGGGTCAGCGAGCTCGCCGTTGGAGGTCACGCCGTCCTCGGTGCCGCCGATGCCGCCGACCTCGGCCTCGATGGACATGCCCTTGGAGTGGGCAAGCTCAACGAGCTCCTTGGTGCGGTCGAGGTTAAGCTGGAAGGTCTCCTCGTGAGAGCCGTCATACATGATGGACGTGAAGCCGGCCTCGATGCACTTGAAGCAGTCCTCGTAAGAACCGTGATCGAGGTGAAGGGCGACGGGAACGGTAACGCCCGTGGCCTCGACGGCAGCCTTGACCATGTCGGCGCAGACCTTGAAACCGCCCATCCACTTAGCGGCACCAGCGGTGCACTGAAGGATCAGCGGAGACT
The DNA here is from genome assembly GCA_902468045.1 of uncultured Collinsella sp. Lineage (GTDB taxonomy): Bacteria > Actinomycetota > Coriobacteriia > Coriobacteriales > Coriobacteriaceae > Collinsella. Next base: position 1,566 of record CABQXG010000265.1, on the reverse strand, counting down.
TGGCCTCCTCGGCGGCCTGGAGAATAGCCAGGGTCCACTCGAGGTTGTTGGTGTTGAAGGCACCGAGAGCGTACTTGCCGGCCTCGGCCTTCTTGAGCATGTCTGCTGCGTTGACGAGCATAAAAGAAACCTCCTGTAAGGTTGCTCCGATAACGCCTGTGATTTTACCACGGCGCAACCGAGCATAAACGTTCGTTTGTTCACGAATATCGTCCAAACAGACTTTTTTGACCGTTTGCCCTACGAAATTGACCCGTTGGGGAAAAATAGCTTGACGTTTGGACGCTTCTCGTGCTTTAGAAGCTGACTATAAAGCTACACCTGCATGAAAGGGTTCTGCATGAGCTCGCGTGCCATGGTGGTCGAATCGCCATGGCCGGTTAAGCAAACGGTATCGGGCGGAAGAAGCCGGGCGAGCTTGGAGAGCGAGCGCAGAATCGCCGCCTCGTCTCCGCCGGAAAGATCGGTGCGGCCGTGCCCACCCGGAAACAGGGTGTCGCCCACAAAGGCAATGTTCCCCTGCTCGGTGGCAGCAAACAAGACGATCCCGCCCGGCGTATGCCCTGGTGTCTCGATCACCTGCAGGCAGATATCGCCCACCTCGATAGCATCGCCTTCGGCGAGCAGGCGCGTCGGCTCCCCGGGGTCAGGCGTCTCAATGCCCCACATAGCTCGCTGTTCCTCGATGTTCGCATGCGGCACCGCCTCATACTGGCAGCCCTCGCCAACGGTGGTTCGCACGCCGGCAACACCACCAACATGATCGGCATGGCCATGAGTGCATACGGCGCCAAGCACGCGTACGCCGGGATGCTCGGCTCGAATATGCTCCACCAAGCGCTCGCCCTCCCATGCGGGGTCGATAATCACGCACTCATTGTCCGAAATAACAGCATAGCTATTGGTCTGAATGGGACCGTTTACGAGCGTCTCAATCTCGACCGATCCCTTGGGAGTTAAATCCAAGGACACAGCACTCATGTCCCTCTCCTCTCTATAGAACTCGAGGCATCAAACGATGCCTCGAGTGTAGCGAATATCGATAATGTGACACGTTCGTCGCGACTAAACGCGGCGCTTAAGCTGGGCTCCACCCTCGCCGGGCATCAGGCGGCGCGCGTCGTAGACCGAGTCGACGCTGCTGATAGAGGCCAGCAGCGGATCCAGACCACTCGCGTCCGAGATCTCGACCATAAAGCGCAGGGTTGCAATACCCTCGCGGTTGGTCGACGTGGCGGCAGAAAGGATATTGCCGCCCGCATCGCCAATGGCAATAGTGACATCCTTGAGCAGGCCCATGCGGTCCAGGCACTCGACCACGATCTCGACCTGGAAGAGGGTGTCGGCAGCGCCGTCCCACTCCACTTCGATCATGCGCTCGGGATGCTCCATAAGACCCTTGACGTTGGGGCAGTTGGCGCGATGCACCGAAACGCCACGACCGCGCGTGATGAAGCCGACGATATCGTCGCCCGTCACCGGATTGCAGCAATGTGCCAGACGGACCAGCAGGCCGCTGTTGCTCTCGCCCTTGACGATAATGCCGTTGCTGGCGCTCTTGCCGCG
>CABQXG010000264.1 GCA_902468045.1 uncultured Collinsella sp. | reverse complement strand
TGGTGCCTACGTCACCCTGCGCGGTGACCGCATGTGGGAATTCCTGGACCGCCTAATTTCCATCTCGCTGCCCCGTATCCGCGACTTCCGCGGCATCTCCGCCAAGAGCTTCGACGGCCGTGGTAACTTCTCCATGGGCGTCACCGAGCAGCTCATCTTCCCCGAGATCGACTTCGACTCCGTCGATCACCAGCGCGGTATGGACATCACTTTCGTGACCACCGCCAACACCGATGAGGAGGCCAAGGCCCTTCTGGACGCCTTCGGTTTCCCGTTCAAGAAATAGGTTCACCTGCCCTATAAGCGCCGTTCCCACAAGGGGGCGGCGCTTGGGGCGAACAATACTCTATGTGAGGAGGATATAAGTGGCTAAGACATCGATGATCGTCAAGTGCAATCGCAAGCAGAAGTTCTCTACTCGTGAGTACACGCGCTGCCAGCGCTGCGGCCGTCCGCACTCTGTGTACCGCAAGTTCGGCCTGTGCCGTGTCTGCTTCCGCGAGCTTGCACTCAAGGGCGAGCTTCCCGGCGTTAAGAAGGCCAGCTGGTAAGTCACTACCAGCGTTTCAAGCATCAGTTTGGAACAGGGAAAACGCGCTAAAAAGGCTTTGCCGTTAAGGGCGGCGAAGAACCAAGAGCACGTGTTCATCAAGAACGAAGGAGAATCTGTATGAACCTTACAGACCCGATCGCAGATATGCTTACGCGCATCCGTAACGCTAACTCTGTGAACAAGGCCACGGTCTCCATGCCGAGCAGCAAGAAGCTCGTCGAGATCGCTCGTGTTCTGCACGAGGAGGGCTACATCGAGGGCTACGATGTCGAGGACACCGTTCCCCAGAAGACTCTGCACATCACGCTTAAGTATGGTCCCAAGAAGGCTAAGGTCATCAACGGCATCCGCCGCATTTCCAAGCCGGGCCTGCGTAAGTACACCGGCGTTGCCGACATGCCCCGCGTCCGCGGTGGCCTTGGTACCGCCATTATTTCCACCAGCCATGGCGTCATGACCGACCGCGATGCTCGCAAGCACAACGTCGGCGGCGAGATCATCGCTTACGTCTGGTAATTCGCTCGGTAGGTAGAAGGAAAGGAGATCACCGTGTCTCGTATCGGTAATAAGCCTGTCCAGATTCCCGCCGGAGTCGAAGTGGCAGTCAACGGCAACAACGTTGTCGTCAAGGGCCCCAAGGGCCAGCTCGAGCTTGATGTCTTTGAGAAGCTCGCTATCACCGTTGAGGAAAACGTCCTCACCGTTTCCCGTCCCGACGACGAGCGTGAGACCCGTGCCCGCCACGGCCTCACCCGCGCCCTCATCCACAACATGGTTGTTGGCGTTTCCGAGGGCTTCGAGAAGAAGCTCGAGCTCGCCGGCGTCGGTTACCGCGTGCAGCAGAAGGGCAAGAACCTCGAGTTCTCCCTGGGCTTCTCGCACCCCGTGATCGTCGAGGCTCCCGAGGGCATCACCTTCGAGGTTCCCGACAACACCCACGTGAACGTCAAGGGTATTAACAAGCAGCAGGTCGGTCAGATCGCCGCTGAGATCCGCGGCCATCGTCCTCCCGAGCCTTACAAGGGCAAGGGTATCCACTACGTTGGCGAGCACATCCGCCGCAAGCTGGGTAAGGCCGCCAAGTAGTCGTAACCGACTCACTCGCATAAGACCAGCACCCCGTCAGGTGCTGGCAAGATCAACCTTTTTAGGAGTTTACGTATGAACAAGCATAAGGCGAAGCTGGAAGGCCTCAAGCGTCGTCAGCGTCGTGTTCGCGGCAAGGTCTCGGGTACCTCCGAGCGTCCGCGTCTTCGCGTGACCCGTACTAACGCCAACATCTATGCCCAGATCATCGACGACAGCAAGGGCTCCAGCCTGACGCTCGTCTCTGCCTCGACCCTCGAGGCCGAGTTCAAGGGCACCCACACCTCGAACAAGGAGGCTGCGGAGAAGGTCGGTCAGCTCGTTGGCAAGCGCGCCATCGAGGCCGGCATCACCAAGGTCGCCTTCGATCGCGGTGGCCGTATCTACCATGGCCGCGTCAAGGCCCTCGCCGACGGTGCTCGTGCCGCCGGTCTCGAGTTCTAGGAGGTATGTAGCACATGGCTCGTAATCAGAAGCAGCAGCGCGAGGCCTCCGAGTTCGAGGAGCGCGTCGTTTACATCAACCGCGTGTCGAAGACCGTCAAGGGTGGTCGTCGCATGAGCCTCGTCGCTCTCGTCGTCGTTGGCGACGGCAAGGGCAACGTCGGCGTTGGCATGGGCAAGTCCGCTGAGGTGCCCATGGCCATCTCCAAGGCATCTCTCGATGCCAAGAAGAACATGTTCCACGTGCCGGTGACCGAGCAGGGCACCATCCCGCACGAGGTTCTCGGCCACTTTGGTGCCGGCCGCATCATCATCAAGCCCGCTGTC
>CABQXG010000263.1 GCA_902468045.1 uncultured Collinsella sp. | reverse complement strand
GCTCTCCTGCGACCGACAGCGCATTCGCTGCCTGATCAATCGCGTTCAGGCCGGTTATATGGATGAGCCGCAGATCGTTAAGGCCGCGGGCTCGACGCTCTGCTTCGAGAACGTCAATACGCCCGAGGAGTTTGCGGCGGCCGAGTTACTCGCCTAGACGATTGGAGTTGCCATGTCTCACGATATTTGTCCCGACACGGGAGAACCTTGCACTTGCGACGGGTCCGAACCCTGTACCTGCGGTTGCGGTGGCTGTGGACATACTGCGGAAGAGGAAGCGGCCGCCGCGGCGTATCGCGATGCACACCGCGAAGGCCCGTCCGGTGATGCTCTCGACCATGAACGCAAGATCATCGTTTCGTTCGATAGCACCTTCGATGTGATGGAATGCGAGCAGCTGTGCCTGGATGCCGGCGTGCCCGGGCGCATCATGCCGCTGCCCGGCTCCATCACCGCCGGCTGCGGGCTGTGCTGGGCCATGCCGTTCTCGGGCGACGCCCTCGCCGCCTTCCGCGCTGCTACCGAAGGCCGCATAACCCCCGCCGACTACCATCAGCTCGTCCTCTAACCACCAGCACCACCACAAAGGTGCCTGTCCCCAATGTGGTGGTTTGGAACACGTGGACGAAACAGGTTTGAAACACGGGTTTTGCACGTCAGGCACTCAAAAACGCTTCTACCTGCATCGTAATCAAAACGAAACATCTGCTCGTCGGCTTATGCGAAACTTTGCTGCAACAGTGCGATATTATCCATACTCGATAAAGCTCGCGGCGCATGGGGCGCCTCGAACGACACTTTTCTTTTCCATCAATTGGAGGAAGCATGAGCTACACGCAGAAAGTTCTCGACGAGCTCAAGGCCCGCTATCCCGAGCAGCCTGAGTTCATCCAGGCCGCAACCGAGATCCTCGGCACCATCCAGCCGGCGCTCGACGCCCATCCCGAGTACGAGGAGGCCGCTCTGCTTGAGCGCCTCGTCGAGCCCGAGCGCATCGTTATGTTCCGTGTTCCCTGGGTCGACGACCAGGGCAAGGTTCAGGTCAACCGCGGCTATCGCGTCGAGTTCAACTCTGCCATTGGGCCCTACAAGGGCGGCCTGCGCTTTAACCCGACGGTCACCCTGGGTATGCTCAAGTTCCTGGGCCTGGAGCAGATCCTCAAGAACAGCCTGACCACCCTTCCCATGGGCGGCGGCAAGGGCGGCTCCGACTTTGACCCCAAGGGCAAGTCCAACAACGAGATCATGCACTTCTGCCAGTCCTTCATGACCGAGCTCTATCGCCACATTGGCCCCAACACCGACGTTCCCGCCGGCGACCTGGGCGTTGGCGGCCGCGAGGTTGCCTACCTGTTCGGTCAGTATAAGCGCCTGACCAACGAGTGGACCGGCGTCCTTACCGGCAAGGGCCTCTCCTTTGGCGGCTCGCTCGCCCGTACCGAGGCCACCGGTTACGGTCTGGCCTACTTTGTGGACGAGTACCTCAAGAGCCGCGGCGACTCCTTCGAGGGCAAGAACGTCGTCGTTCACGGCTCCGGCAACGTCGCTATCTACGCGGTCCAGAAGGTCACTCAGCTCGGCGGCAAGGTGCTCGCCTGCTCCGATACCCACGGCTGGGTCGAGGATCCCGACGGCATCGACTACACCGTGCTCGAGCACATCTACAACAAGAAGCGCTCTGGCCACGACAAGGGTGTTACGCTCGCTATGTACGTTGACGAGAAGCCCAACGCCGTGTGGCACGAGGGCGACGGCCGCGGCGTGTGGCAGCTTCCCTGCGATATCGCGCTGCCCTGCGCTCGCGAGAACACGCTGCTGCTCGAGGACGCCCAGGCACTCGTCGCCAACGGCTGCAAGTTGGTCGGCGAGGGCGCGAACATGCCCACGACCATCGAGGCCACGACCTACTTCCAGGAGAACGGCGTCGCCTTTATGCCCGGTAAGGCTGCCAACGCCGGCGGTGTTCTCGTGTCCGGCCTGGAGATGAGCCAGAACGCCGAGCACCTGTCCTGGACCTTCGAGGAGGTCGACGGCAAGCTCGAGCAGCTCATGCGCGGCATGTTCCACAACGTGGACGACACCGCCAAGGAGTACGGCCAGGAGGGCAACTTTGTCATGGGCGCCAACATCGCCGGCTTCCTGAAGGTCGCCGACGCTATGCTCGCCCAGGGCGTCTGCTAAATCTTCGCTCGACATAGCATGCGATGAGGCTCCCAGCCATTCCGGCTGGGAGCCTTTTCTATCCCGGAGGACTCCTCATAACTTGCGGTGATATACGGACTGTTTAGCGTCCCAGAACGGCTAATCAGTCCGTATTTCACCGCAAGTTATGGATGGGTGGGTGGATTTTGTCCTAAAACGGTGTGCGGCCCCTCGTTTGGTACACTTAAAAGTACTGGACAAGTGAAGAGA
>CABQXG010000262.1 GCA_902468045.1 uncultured Collinsella sp. | reverse complement strand
CCTTGCAGAGCGCTTTCGAGCTCTTGCGCAGCGGGCGTCTGCGAAAGATCTGCATCATCGTTGGAAAAAAGCGCGGCACGCAGCTCGACACTGCATCGGTCATGATCGCCCAAGTGATACATAAGCGCCGGATGGTCGGTGGTGTAGGCAAAAAACGCAAAGTCATACACGCAGTCGTACAGGGCGCTTACCGTACTGGCGTGCATCGGGCGCCGTATGGCGATAATCGAGGCGCAATCGATATCGATGGTGCGCAGGTCGCTTGCGAGCTCGTTGGCAATGAGCTGAATGCGGTCGCGATCAAAACCGCTCTCCCCGTGCTGTGCCAACGTGAGCGACCCCTTGCGCTTGCAATAGGCGACGAGCATCTTGGCGCGCTGCAGCATGCGGTAACGCTCGTGCGAAGACGATTCATCGGTCAACGGCGGTAGCGAGCTCAGCAGGTCGTACATCCCTTCGAGCGCGCGGGCAAGCGCCTGGTCCACGTCTTGGACCAGCAAGGTCTCGGCCTCTTGGTCTGCCAGGTGCGTCTTAAGGTCGTAGTCGGCGGCGAGCAGCTCATTTTGACGCTGCAGCTCCATACGACGATGCGCCAGTTCACGGTTAAGCTCGTTGAGATCCGACACGTCTTGGGCAAGCAGGGCCGATCCGCCCAGCAGTGGAAAGGCACGGTACATCACATCGGGATCGGACGTCACGGCAAAGGCATGGGTGCGGCTGTGCGCCTGGGTCCGCAACTCCTCGCGCACGCCTACCGGCATTGGCTTTGACACTGGCGTGGCATAGACTTCCTGCAGGTCGCGCGTTAGAACTTTGAGGTCGAGCGGCAGGGTATCGAAAATGCCGGCGATGTCGTGATATGACGGAATGACACCGCAATCGAGACAGATTTCCATCGCCACCACACACAAGATGCAATAGATGAGCGAGAAGTTGAGCCTCCATGCCCAGGGCACGCGCAACGCATATGAGATGGCAAAGAACGCGCCGCCCAGCAGCACGAGCGCCGCCGTGCCCGAGAAACGTTGGATGCGAAAGGACGAGGACCGGCCCACCAGGATAAAAAAGGCCACAAAGTTAAAGGCCGTCCACACGAGGACGGCGAAATAACCCCAGCCGTACGTGTAATCGTTGCTCCAGGTGTCGCTTGTACGGTCAAAGTGGAAGACCTGCTGGTGAAAATCGTTGGTGAGCACAAATCCGATAAGCAGGATAGCCACAATCCACAGCGCAGCGCAGTAGCGGCGACCCAGGCGGTGTTGCTCCAGGCCCGCAAGGCGCAGACCACACAACTGGTAGAGCAGCGGAATGAGCGTCATGGGCACGTAGTACAGGTACCACAGCACGGTGGCATAGAACGGCGTGAACGACTTGTACTTGAGAATGACTTCGATCATCCACAGGGCGCAGATGGTGGCGACGGCAACAAGGCGGCGGCGCAACACATAGTCCAAACAGCGCAGATAGACCGATACGCCCCAGATCGAAAATATAATTGCGGCGACAAGCAGCGGGAGAGAGCTCGAATGGACAAGCGCATCCACGACCTCTTCGGACACCTCGCCATAGGCTGGCACGGCGTTAGAAAGTTTGGGGTCGAACGCGAACAGTGCCGGCAAGACTGCCAAAAGCATGAGGAACAGCGCGGTGATGGCGCCGGCGATAGCGAAGACGCGGTGACGATACACCTGATGTGTTATGCCAACAAGGAATCGCGGCATGGCGAAGAGCCTGCCGCCCCTGGGATCCGCCACGGGTGCGGATCGGGCGGCCGCGTTGCCAATATGTCGTGCGCGGGTACCCATAGTGCTTTTAGTGTACCGACAGATGGGTCGAAAAAGCGGGCCGCATGTCCCAAAATCCGCAGACGGCAAGGCGCCCGGCAGCCTCCCCCGTCTGGCACTTCCCGATATCCGCCCGCCCCAAACCACCGCAAAGGGGACAGGCACCTTTGTGGTGGTTTGGGGCGATGCGCTAGTCGCAGGCGATGTCGAGGTTCTTGCCGATGAGGCCTACGTAGCCGCCCTCGGCAGCCTTGGGGCTGTCGGCATGGCAGAGAACCCACTTGTCAGCCTTCCAATAGCAGTAAGCGTCGCCGGCCGTGGGCATGTCGGCCGCAGCCTCGGGGCGCGGACCGTTGGTGCCGGCGGGAAGCGCCACCATCACCTGGAAGCCACCGTCGTCGACCATGCACGGCGTGTAGTGGAGCGTGGTGTTGAAAACCTCGACAACCTTGCCCGCCGGCACGCGGAACGCCTTGACGCACGCGGTATCGAGCTCGCCGTCCTCGATCTCCCAGCGATGCGCCACGAGCAGGATAAAGTCGCGCGCGCCCAGGTTGAACTCACTCGCGCGGTGGTACTCCAAGCAGTTGAGAAGCGTGTTGTGGCCGTTGCACCAGCCGAGCTGGAAGGG
>CABQXG010000261.1 GCA_902468045.1 uncultured Collinsella sp. | reverse complement strand
TGCAGACGCGCATCGACGCTGCCGAGCCGCTTATGGACTTTGTCTACCGTTCGCTGCAGGAGTCGAGTGACATCACCACGCCGGGCGGTCGCGCTAAGGCGCTGGAAGATGCGCTGACGCTTATCTATCCGTTGCGCAACAGCTATATGATCGACACGTACTTTATCCAGATTGCCGATCTGCTGGGTTTGGATCTGGAGACGGTGCGCGCGAGCTCGGGTCGTGTGTTTCGCGATGTCGCCAAGCGTGAGGATGCGGAGCGCCGCCGTGAGCAGAGCTACGAGCGTCAACGCGCGCAAGCTGAGCGCGCGGGCAGCGCGGGCGGTCGGGTGTCTGGTTCGCAGGGGACGTCTCGCGGTGCCTGGGCCGCGGGCGCGACGCCGCCGGTGTCCGCACCGGTCGAGGAGGACCCGTTCGACTACGTTCCGCTTGATGCCTATGGGGCCGCGCCGGTGGAGGTCGACGAGGATCTGCCGCCAATCGATGTGCCAGCGGGGATGGAAAGCGCTGCGCCCGTTGCCGATAGCTCAAGCGTGGCGGCAGCTCCGTCGATGCCGATCGTTTTGACCGATCTGGAGCGGAAATCCCTGGCGGGAGAGCGCGAGCTGCTGACGATGCTCACGAGCTACCCCGATCTGTTCCGCACGTATGCCGATCGCATTTGCTCTATCGAGTGGGTCGACCCGCGTCACGAGTCCATTGCGTGGGCCGTGCTGGCAACGCCGCCGGGAACCGATCCTGCGGCATGCATGGATGCGGCACGCGCGGTGTGTCCCGAGGCGGCATCGCTTGTCAGCGCCGGGCGCATCTCGGCAACCAGTAAGCACCCGACCGAGACGAACATCGTCTTTATGCTCGATACGCTCGAGCTCTACACCATCAAACGTCGCATGCGAGCCGCGCAGGCCAAGTTGCGTCAGGACCGTTCACTCGACGATGAGGCCCGTCGCGTGCTGACTATGCAGGCGGTGCAAGATTCACAGCGCCAGCGCGAGCTCCAAAAGTCGATTGGTGGCGTGGCCGACCCGTTCCGTTTGATCGGTTTGGAGACCGCAGGTGCCGATCAGGCCTAGATGTTGTGGTCAACCAGCGTATTCTCGCCTATATCCTGTCTTTATTTTGGGTATAGACGTCTTTGTGTGTGCTAAAGTATTGAGTCCTGTGGACTATGAAGGGAGAATCTGTGCCAAAAAAGACTGAGAGCACGGGTACTGGGCTGGAATCCTACGTTGCAAAGCTCATGGGCAACGGCTCAAACAGGACTTCGGTAACCGAGGACGAGATTCAGGTCGCCCTGAAGGATATCGATGTTTCTGACGAGCAGCTCACCGCGGTGTATTCCGCGCTGCGCAACAGCGGCATCCAGATTATCTCCGCGAGCGGTAACGACGACGCCCCCATGGGTGTCGACGATGACGATACCGATACCGATACCGATACCGACGATTTCGATGACGACGACGAGCACGATTCCGGCTCGCTCGACGATCACGAGCTCAAGATGGCCCGTCAGGCCGACGCCGAGATGGGTTCTTCCAAGAACAAGAAGAAGCGCACCGTGCGCACGTCCCGTTCACGCTCCCGCGTGCGTGGCATCGATGCCTGCACGGTGATGCTGACCGGCGACCCGGTCCGTATGTACCTCAAGGAGATCGGCAAGGTCGACCTGTTGACCGCCTCCGAAGAGGTCGATCTGGCTATGAAGATCGAGGCCGGTCTCGAGGCTACCGAGAAGCTCGAGGCTGCCGATGCTGGTGAGCTCGAACTCACGCGTGCCGAGATGCGTCGTCTTACGCGCATTGAGAACGTGGGCCTCGAAGCCAAGCAGGCGCTCATCAGCGCAAACCTTCGTCTGGTCGTCTCCATCGCCAAGCGCTATGTCGGTCGCGGCATGCTGTTCCTGGACCTGATTCAGGAGGGCAACCTCGGTCTGATCCGCGCCGTCGAGAAGTTCGACTACCAGAAGGGCTTTAAGTTCTCCACGTACGCCACGTGGTGGATCCGTCAGGCCATTACGCGCGCTATCGCCGACCAGGCCCGTACCATCCGTATTCCCGTGCACATGGTCGAGACTATCAACAAACTCGTCCGCGTGCAGCGTCAGCTCCTTCAGGACCTGGGCCGCGACCCGACCCCCGAAGAGATCGGTGCCGAGATGGATATGAGCGCCGACCGCGTCCGCGAGATCCAGAAGATCTCGCAGGAGCCCGTGTCGCTCGAGACCCCCATCGGCGAGGAAGAGGATTCCCAGCTGGGCGACTTCATCGAGGACTCCCAGGCTATCGTTCCGCCCGATGCGGCCAGCTTCTCTATGCTGCAGGAGCAGCTCACCCAGGTGCTCGATTCGCTTGCCGATCGTGAGCGCAAGGTTATCGAACTGCGCTTTGGCCTTGTCGACGGACATCCCCGCACGCTCGAGGAAGTCGGTCGTGAGTTTG
>CABQXG010000260.1 GCA_902468045.1 uncultured Collinsella sp. | reverse complement strand
TGACGACGCTCAACGTCGTCGGCAACGGCGTTGTATTTAGCCTGAATGGTGCGGTACACCAGGTCCTCGTGGTCCACGCGCTGCACGGGCTTGTTGGAGGGGATGACCTCGACGGGCAGCTTGTAGATCTCGCGGAACTCAGCATCCTCGGTAAGTGCCGTGCCGGTCATGCCGGAGAGCTTGTCATACAGACGGAAGTAGTTCTGCAGGGTGATGGTGGCCAGGGTCTGGTTCTCCTCGCGTACGAGCACGCCCTCTTTGGCCTCAATGGCCTGGTGCAGGCCCTCGGAGTAACGGCGGCCTTCCATAATGCGGCCGGTGAACTCGTCGACGATCTTGACCTCGCCGTTGGTGACCACGTACTGCTTATCACGGTGGAACATGTACTGGGCCTTCAGCGCCTGCTGCAGGTGGTTGACCAGCTGGCCGGAGAGATCGGCATAGATGTCATCGATACCCAGGCGGCGCTCGATCTTCTTAAGACCGCGCTCGGTGGCGGCGATGGTGTGCTTGGCCTCGTCCATGACGTAGTCGCCCGTGGGTTCAACGTCCTCGGTGGCGGTGAGCATGTCGTGCGACACGTCCTCACCGCGCTCCAGGCCGCGCACGGCGCGCGCGAAGTCCTTGTAGGTGCTGGCGGACTTAGTGCCGGCGCCCGAGATAATGAGCGGCGTCCTGGCCTCATCGATCAGGATGGAGTCGACCTCGTCGACGATGGCGTAGTTGTGACCGCGCTGCACGCGCTGCTCGGGACGGGTGACCATGTTGTCGCGCAGGTAGTCGAAACCGAACTCGGAGTTGGTGCCGTAAGTGACGTCTGCCTGGTAGGCCGGGCGCTTGAGCTCGAGCGGCATGTTGTTCTGGAGCAGACCGACGGTCATGCCCAGGTACTTGTAGATGCGGCCCATCCACTCGGAGTCGCGCTTGGCAAGGTAATCATTGACAGTAACGACGTGCACGCCTTTGCCGGCAATAGCGTTGAGGTAGCCGGCCAAGGTGGAGACGAGCGTCTTACCTTCGCCGGTCTTCATCTCGGCAATATGACCCTCATGAAGCGCCATGGCGCCGATGAGCTGTACGTCAAAGTGGCGCATGCCCGTGATGCGCTTGGAAGCCTCGCGCACAGTGGCAAAGGCCTCGGGAAGCATGTCGTCGAGCGACTCGCCGTTGGCGTAACGCTCGCGGAACTTATCGGTCTGGGCGCGGAGTTCCTCCTCGGTCATCTTCTCAAACTGGGGCTCAAGACCGTTGATCTGGTCGACGATCTTGTAGTAGCGCTTAAGGTCCTTATCGGATCCAAAGGACAGCAGCTTTGACATGAATCCCATGTGGTTTTCCTTTTTTGGCCATCGCCCACGCCATGCAGCCTTGGGCGAGTTAAACACAGATAAATGTACTTTAGCCAAACAAGGCGCGGCCTATACGGTCGACCTCGACCGCCACGTAATAACTACGACCAACCTGCCAAACAGGGACAGGTTTATTTTGGCAGGTTTTATCTGGGCAAACGCTACATCTCTGCCATTTGGTGCAAACGGACCTGTCCCCCTTCGCACCAATTTGGTGCCATGGGAGCAGGTCCGTTTGCACCAATAAAAGAAAAGGGCAGCGCACCCAGATGGATACGCGGCCCTTTAGCCATGAATGCGAGTGTTTGCTCGGCGAGCTATTTACTCAGCAGCCTCGGTGGTCTCGGCCTCGGCAGCGGCTTCCTCGACGGGAGCCTCTGCGGGAGCCTCGGCAGCCTGCTTGGCAGCCTCCTCGGCGAACTTAGCGGCACGCTTAGCCTTCTCGGCAGCCTTAGCCTCAGCGGCGGCCTTGCGAGCGGCCTCGGCCTCAGCAGCCTTGGCGGCCTTGGCGGCCTTGGCCTCCTCAGCCTTCTTGAGCTGGGCGGCAGCGGCGCCACCGAACTTGTCGGCGAAGCGCTGGACGCGTCCACCGGTGTCGACGAACTTCTGCTGGCCGGTGTAGAACGGGTGGCACTCGTTGCAAAGCTCGACCTTCATCTCGGACACGGTAGCGTGCGTCTTGAAGGTGTTGCCGCAGGAGCACGTCACCGTGCACTCGACATACTGGGGATGGATACCCTGCTTCATGGTAGGACTCCTTATTGGTCAGGCGCTGGTTACCGATCAGCGCATAAGGCGTCTTGGTTTCCGACCAAGACAACAAACTCGGCTATGGTACCACGGCGCCGCGCGTCCCACAAAAGGTTCACGGTCTTTTCGGAACGACACGAATCTGACCCATCGAAACACATCTCCACCGTTCCTTCAACTGGGAAAATGCCGTCCCCGGGGCCTGAGAAGGACCCCGGGGACGTTCGACTGACTGCGGGAACGGCCTTTCCGCTCAATGTGTTCGGCTGAGATCGGAAATCAACCAAACTGAACTAGGTTCAGTTGACATGGTTAAAAACGAGGGGCGACGCTTTTGCGTCACCCCTCG
>CABQXG010000259.1 GCA_902468045.1 uncultured Collinsella sp. | reverse complement strand
GGACGACTCGTTGCTCTACACGATTTTCCTTATGTACGTCTTTAACACTGCTGTCTCTTACTTCTTTGTGTACAAGACATCGCTTATTGTGGCTGACCAAAAGAATTACATCGTTCTTATCGCGCAAGAAGGCTTCCATGCCGTTCAGGTCGCCGTTCAGGTAGCCATTCTTCTCCTGACGGGCAACTACGTGCTTTTCATGGCCATAACCGTCGCCTGCACTATCGGAACAAACGCCTTCCTCGCTCACAAAGCTGACAAGATGTACCCCTTCCTGTTGGAAAAGACTGTCAAACCGCTCTCTGTCGAAGAGCGCAATGAGATCGTTGCCAACGTCAAGTCGCTTGTTGTCTACAAGTTGGGGTCTACCGTCCTCGGCGGCACGGATAGCATCTTTATCTCCGCAATCATCAATGTGGTTACTGTCGGTTTCTACAGCAACTATAAGCTTCTCGTCGATCTTTTCACATCCCTTGGCTCGCAAGTCGTGAGCTCCATCACCGCGAGTGTTGGAAACGTCAACGCTTCGGAGGGCAAAGAGCGTAAAGAGGCTATCTTTGACGGCTTGCTTTGTGCTAGCGCTTGGTTTTTCGGCCTTTCAGCCGTCGGGCTTCTACTGCTCTCGAATGATTTCATCAGGTTGTGGGTCGGCACGGACTACGTGCTCGACATTACCTCGGTCGCGGCGATCGTAGGAGCTTTCTACGTGAACAACATGCACCACGCTTGCTTTGTGTATCGCAACACAGCTGGGCTATTCGTATACGGCAAGTATATCCCAGTCATTGCCTCGGTCCTCAACATCGGTTTGGATGTGGCTCTAGGGATGTGGATCGGTCTGCCCGGCATCTTTCTGGCGACAATCATCGCTCGCATGCTCACCTACGAGATTGTAGACCCATTGATTATCTACAGGCGAGTGTTCGGAAAGAGCGTGCTCGCTTACTACGGGAACTATCTGAAATATACTGCGATCGTTGCGGCGGCGGGTGTCGCCTGCTGGGCCGTATTGAGTGTCATTCCCGTCGGCAGCTGGCTCGGCTTTGCCGTGAGTTGCGTAGCCATCGGCATTGTCTACTGCGTCGCGTTCTGCTTGCTGTCGTTCAAAACAAATGGATTCGGTGTACTGCGAGGCTTCGCGAGGCGCATTGTCATCAGATAATCATCTGATTTGATTGGAGTCTATTCAGTGATGGACAAGTACTCGCTGCCCCTGGTAGGAGAGAGACTGTACAGGAGAGACGTGGCCTCAGAAGGCGGTCAGAAGACCTCGATTCTTGCTCGCCGCCGAACATGGGAGAACTATCGCGTCAAGGTGGGGATGCACACCTACGGGAGTTGCTTCGACGCTACGTTTAACGTCGGCGGGGCATCGGTCTCCGTGGGCCGCTATTGCTCTATTGCACAGAGGGTCAGTTACTTTGGCGCCTCGCACCCCATTGAGCGCGCCGTGATGTCCCCTTACTTCTACAATCGTGCCTTTGCTGGCCTCGACGTCGATGACGTATTGAGGGCGTCGCTCGAGATCGGAAACGATGTCTGGATTGGAAACGGAGCACTTATCATGCCCGGATGCTCTCGAATCGGAAATGGCTCTGTGGTCGGGGGGGGGTCCATTGTCACGCATGATGTGGAACCTTATTCGATTGTCGTCGGTAACCCCGCGCGGGTGCTGCGCATGAGGTTCGACAAGGATACCTGTGACGCGCTTGAGAAATCGCGCTGGTGGGAACTCGAGCCCAATGAACTAATGGACTTCTACGATTTGATGCACGACCCGGCCGCATTCGCGCAGGCCATCATGGACGGAAGGCGAAATGACTAACAACGTGGACAAGACGCAGCCGAAATCCGCCGGGCTGGGGCTTGAACAGATTCGAGCCCTATGCTTGGGTTGCGGTGCCTGCGCAAGCATGGTCGGGCTTCAGATGGTGGAGGACTCCCGTGGTTTCTTCCGTCCGCCAACAGATGCCGTCGACGAGAACTGCAATAAATATTGCCCTGTGGCGACCTTACCCATAAAGTATGACGAAAACCCTTGGGGCGAGACGCTCTGCTCCTTCTTGGGCTGGTCTAACGACCCCGATGTGCGCCGCAACGCCTCTTCTGGCGGCATCATAACCACCTGCCTGTGCTATCTGTTGGATGCGGGGCTTGTGGACGCGGTCATGCAGGTTGGACCTGACCCTAACGACCCGCTTTTCTCTGAGGTTCGCTTTAATGAAACTGCGGAAGGGGTTAAGGCGTGCTCGGGATCACGCTACGTTTCCTGCCCTGCGCTTTCGAGAATTTCTGAGGCCGTTTCGTCCGGCCGGAGGTTCGCGGCCGTAGGTAAACCCTGCGACATACGTGCTCTTCGTAACCTCGTGGATTCCGATGAGCGCTATGCCGATACGTTCCCCTATCTATTCTCATTCTTCTGCGCCGGCCTTCCGAGCAAGAATTCTGTCAAGCGCCTT
>CABQXG010000258.1 GCA_902468045.1 uncultured Collinsella sp. | reverse complement strand
CACCACAATGGCAACCCCGAGCTCCTTGGTAATGCGTCGCCATTCCTCAAGAATCTCGGAGTAATTACGGCCAAGTCGGTCGATAGAAAGCACCACCAGTACGTCCCCGTCTCCCAGGACGTGCAGCAGCTCGCGATAACGCGGTCGATCGAAGTCCTTGCCGCTCGCATGGTCGGCATAAATATTCGCCGAGCCCACGCCATAGGCGCCCAGCGCATCCAGCTGCCGATTAAGGTTCTGATCGCGCGAACTCACCCGCGCATACCCGTACACCGTCGCCATCTCATCCCCGCTTTCTTGTAAACCTGCCAAAAGGGACAGGTTTATTTTGGTAGGTTTTACCTCTCAAATAGCAAGTAAGCGGGCGGCCGAGCAGACGGCAAGGTGGCCACGATTCAAATGCGAAGGGCGGTCCCGAAAGGCCGCCCTCCGCTCCCCCACCATGAGTCGGGATTTGGCTAATGGATAAGCTTAAAGTCCAAGTGCCCACGCGTGGTATTGACGCGCGAGACCTCGATAATCACGCGCTGCCCCAGCTCGTAACGGGTGCCCGTGTCGGCACCTGTGAGCGTGAGCGCGTCCTCGTCGAACTCGAACCACTCGTTGCCCAGACTCTTGATCGAAACCAAGCCTTCGACCTGCGTTAGGTCCAAGCGCACAAAGAGGCCCATGCTGCTAACCCACGAGACGGTTCCGGCATAGCGCTCGCCCAGACGGTCCTCATAGTACTGGGCAATCTTGATCTTTTGCGTCGCATGGCTGGCGGCATCTGCCGCGCGCTCGGCATCGCTGCATGCGCGGCAGATCTGCGGCAGAATGCGCGGCAGCGACTCGCGCCCCTTGCCGATCAGCCGCGGCGTACGCACCAAGGCGTCCTTGCCGCCGAGCCGCTCATAGGCCAACTGCAGTTTGAGCACGCGGTGCACCACCAGATCGGGGTAGCGACGGATGGGACTCGTAAAGTGACAGTAGCACGGCGCGGCGAGCGCAAAGTGGCCCTCGTTGCGCGGCTTGTACAGCGCGCGCTGCATGCTGCGCAGAAGCAGCGTGTTAACGAGCGGTGCGTTGGCCGTACCGGCGGCAGCATCGACTGCAGCCTGCAGCTCATCGGGGCTCCCCAGGGCAATACCGGCAGCACGGCGATCGTCGATGATGCCTAGCTGCGCCAGCGCAACGGCGGCACCGTGCAGGCTATCGGGGCTCGGATCCTCATGCACGCGATAGCAGGCCTCGATATCACGGTCTGCCAGCCACTCTGCAACGCACTCGTTGGCGAGCAGCATAGCTTCCTCGATAAGCGACGTGGCACACGAACGCTCACGCGCCACAATCTGCACGGGCACTCCGTCCTCATCCAACAGAGCACGAATCTCGGCCGTGTCAAAATCGACCGAGCCGCGGGCGCGACGGATACGACGGCGGAGTTCGGCGAGTTCGTTAGCGGCGACAAGGAAATCGCCGAGGTCGACGTTGTAGCCGCGGGCGGCCTTCTCGCACGCAAGACCGCGCTCAAGCGCTTCCTCGCGCGAGGTTTCGGCAGCCGCAACATCCTCGGCTGCACCCTCCAGCACCGAATACTCAACCGCGCCGGCACGGACCAGCAGCGCCTCGGCGCCGTCATAGTCCATACGCACACGCGAGCGAATCACGCTGGGGTACGGATCGTAATGCCGCACGCGACCCTGCGCATCGAGCTCGATATCGACGGTAAACGCAAGACGGTCCTCGTCAGGGCGAAGCGAGCACAGGTCACAGGACAGGCGTTCGGGCAGCATGGGAAGCACGCGATCGGCCAGATACACCGATGTCGTGCGATGGCGAGCCTCAAGATCGATATGTCCGTCCCAAGCCACATAGTGTGAAACGTCGGCGATATGCACACCCAGCTTGTAGCCACCCTCGGGCGTACGCTCCAGCGAAATGGCATCGTCAAAGTCGCGCGCGTCGACCGGGTCGATCGTGATGACAAAGCGGTCGCGCAGATCGCGGCGGAGCGGGTCCTTAAGCGCCGCGGACACATCGAGCGAAAGCCCCTCGGCCTCGTCCAGCGCGGCCTCGGGATAGCCGTAGCGCGCCATCACATATTGAACGCCCAAATCGGGCGCATCATCTCCGCCAATGCGGCGCTCGATCGTCACGGTGCCCGATTCCAGGCGCGTCGGGTAGGTCAAAATGCGCGCGACAACAGCATCACCCGGGTGGACACCCAGACGATCCGCCGAGGTATCCTCGGGCAAAATGAAGAAGTCGGCCTTCAGGCGCGAATCGAGCGGCTCAATCACACCGAGCGGACCGGCGGTCTGGTACGTACCCACCACGCTTATGGCTGCGCGCTCAACCACGCCTTCGATCACGGCGCGCCGCTCACCGTGCGGGCTGTTCTTAATGCTCACGGCAACGGTATCGCCGTCCATGATCTCACGCTTGCCGCGACCCATGACCTTGTAGTCGCCGTTTTCGGTTACAACGTAGGCGCTAT
>CABQXG010000257.1 GCA_902468045.1 uncultured Collinsella sp. | reverse complement strand
CAGTGAAGCGGCTGCCGGAGAGCTTGTTGCCGCGCTCGAAGTCGAGGATGTCCAGATCGGTGCCCAGATCCCAGTGCGGCTTAAAGTCGAAGTCGAACTCGCGCGGGGTACCCCAGCGGCGACGCTCGATGTTCTCGTCCTCGTCCTTACCGTACGGGGTAGCCTCGCACGGAATGTTGGGCAGGTGAGCCATGAAGTCGTACTGCTCCTGCTCGAGGGCGGTACGGCGCTCGGCCAGACCGTCGATCTTCTCGTTGACGGCGCGCACGGCCTCCTTGGCGGCCTCGGCCTCGTCCTTCTTGCCCTCCTTCATCAGGGCGCCAATCTTCTTGGACTCGGCGTTACGCGTGGCCTGGAGCTCCTCGACCTCGGTGATGACGGCACGGCGCTCGTCGTCGAGCTCAAAGAACTTCTCACGATCCCAAGACGTCTGGCGGTTAGCCATGGCGACATCGATGGCATCGGGGTTCTCGCGAACAAACTTGATATCAAGCATTAGATCCTCCGGCGATATACATTCCATTTAGGTTGCAACCTTGTACATGTATGGGCAAGTATATACTTATGAGCGTTTACGACCCAACCCAACTACGCAAGAAGGCACCCAATGGACGCAGTTTTTTCCTTTTTGTTTGGCACCCGCACCGGTTTTGCCATCCTTTTCGCCGGCGGCATCCTGCTATTTGCGATTCTTGCCTTTGTGATGGAGAAGCGCACCCATAAGATGTATGTCGACCGCGGACCCAAGTCCGAGGACGAAGAAGACAGCTTCTGGGACTAACCTGCCAAAAAAAAGACAGGCTTATTTTGGTCGGTTTTATCTGAGCAAACGCAAGCGCCCTGCAACTGGAATTGAGCCAGTTGCAGGGCGCTTTTTGCTCAAGGTACAAAACTGCAGGAAAACCCTGCCAAAATTAATCTGTCCCTTATTGGTCAGTTTAATGGAGAGTAGCGTCGATGGCCTTGACGAGGGCGCTGCGCATGCCGGCATCCTCGAGCGCGACGACGCCCTTGATGGTAGCGCCGCCGGGCGAGCACACGGCATCCTTCATCGCTGCGGGATGCTGACCGGTTGCAAGCTGCAGCTTTGCCGTACCCAGCACCATCTGGCTCACAATGCGATAGGCATCGGCGCGCGGGATACCGTGCTTGACGGCCGCGTCGCCCAGGGCCTCGATCGCCATGGCGATAAACGCCGGGGCGCAACCGCCCACGGTACCGCCCACAAACAGCAGACTCGAATCGAGCTCGACCACCGTGCCAAGCTTTCCGAGCAGATCGAGTACCGTGGCACGCTGCTCATCGCTAAGCGTGGAAGCCTTCTCGCAGGCGATAACGCCCTCGCCCACCGAAACCGGTGTGTTAGGCACCGTCGAAATATGAGCGACACCTGGCAGGACCTGTTCCCACTTGACACTATCCCAGGTCCAGGCGACCGAAAGGACGACCTTCTCGGCAAGCGCATCCTTGAGTGGAGCGAAGACCTTCTCAATCATGTACGGCTTGACCGCCGCAACCACGATATCGGACGCGGCAACAACCTCCGCCGCATCGTGGCAGGCAGCCATGCCCCGCGCCTCGCAACGCTCAACCAGAGCATCGTAGCGGCCTGCGCAGGCGCACATGTCGCCCGCGGCCACGCCGGCGGCAATCCAGCCATCGGCCATAGCGCTCGCCATATTGCCAAAACCGACAAATCCGATCTTCATATCACACAGTCCTCTCAGATGCGTTCCTCAAAACGAAAGCTATTGTCCCACGCCATTGTTTCGTATTGCCGACCTACTTGTGATAGGGCTCGCCACGGCTTATCTTGCAGGCACGGTAGATCTGCTCCAGCAGCACCACGCGCGCCAGGTTGTGCGGCAAGGTAATGCGTCCAAAGCTGAGCATCTCATCGGCGCGGGCGCGCACGGCATCGCTCACGCCGTCCGATCCGCCGATTACAAAAGCGATGTCGCTGTTGCCTCGCAGCATGAGGTCATCGAGGCGGATCGAGAACTCCTCGCTCGAACGCTCCTTGCCCTCGATAGCCAGCAAAATCACATGTGCCCGCGGTGGCAGGGCAGCAAGAATCGCCGCGCCCTCTTTGTTACGCGCGGCATCCACACCGCCCGCCTTGGCCGGATCGATATCGGCAACCTCGCGCATATCTACCTTGGCATAGGCGCCTAGGCGTTTGGTGTATTCGGCGCACGCGTCCTTCCAAAAGCGCTCTTTGAGCTTACCAACGCAAACAACGGTATATTTCACGCGCGTCTACTCCTTCGACTCGTTCTGAACTTTGCCGGCGGTCAGCATCTGCTCGAACATCGAGGCCGACTGTGAGAAATCGCTCGGCAGCACGACCGTCGAGGTTTTGCCCGTGCGAGCGAACTCCGTCATCATCTCGGACCACTGCGTAAACATGAACAGCTGGTTGGCCTCATCGTTGCCGACGCCCGTCTCCTGGATAATCTCGAGCGAGTCCTTGATGCCCAGCGCGATGGCTTTGCGCTGGTTGGCGATG
>CABQXG010000256.1 GCA_902468045.1 uncultured Collinsella sp. | reverse complement strand
TTTGGCCGCTTTGGAGCGTAAATCCGCCGCGAGAAGCACTGATTCACGCGTCTTTTGCTGCGGATTGGCTTAATTTGTCATCTATTTGGATCCGTTTGGCTTCGATTCGGACTAAGTGAGTAGACTTTTTGATGCAAGACGAGCACAAAGCGCATCTGCTCTAGTAAAACCGCAGGTCACAGGGGTGGCGGTTTTGGGTGTGCTCTGCAGGTCGCGTAAAGTCTACTCACTTGTAATTTGGGCCTTTGGTCGTGGGGTTGCTGGTCCCGCTTTGGTTGTCGAGAGAGGGTGAATTGAAGCGCCCCCGCACGCTCCATGCTACAATCGCGGACATACCCCACAACTACATCTGCCTTCGAAAGGAGCCTGCGTGGCGAACGCCATCGATCAGCTCACGGACCGCGTGCTCGTGCTCGGCCGCCTCACCATCGTCCGCCGTGCCATTACCGCTGTGGCGGTCACCATTTCCGCCGTTCTCCAGACATTTCTGATCCAGGCGTTCATTCAGCCCGCCGACCTGCTTCCGAGCGGTCTTACCGGCGTCGCGGTCCTACTCGATCGCGTTACCTCGCTGGGTGGCGTTCATATCGACATCTCGCTCGGCATGCTCGCGCTCAACATCCCCGTGGCGCTCCTATGTTGGAGCGGCATTAGCAAGCGCTTCGTCATCTTCTCGATGATGCAGGTCGTGCTCTCATCGCTGTTCCTCAACGTCTTTCACTTCGCGCCGTTTTTGGGCGACAAGATCATGCTCATCATTTTTGGCGGCGTGGTCTCGGGTCTGGGCGCTGCCATCGCGCTTAAATCCGGCGCATCCACCGGCGGCACCGACTTTATCGCGCTGTGGGTTTCCAACCACACGGGCAAGACCATCTGGGGCGTCATCTTTGGTTTCAACTGCTTTATCCTGGCGATCTTTGGCTTTATGTTTGGCTGGGACAAGGCGGCGTATTCCATCGTGTTCCAGTTTATTTCGACCAAGACTATCGACAGTTTCTATCGTCGCTACGATCGCGTGACGCTGCAGATCACGACGCGTAAGGCAGACGAGGTCATGACTGCCTACGTAAACCATTTTCAGCACGGCATTAGCTGCGCCGAGGTCGTCGGCGGATATAGCCGCGAAAAGATGTACCTGCTGAACACTGTTGTCTCGACCTACGAGAGTCAGGACATTATCAAGCTGGTGTGCGACGTTGATCCCGGCGCCGTGATCAACGTGTTCCACACGCTCAACTTTGTGGGCGGCTGGTGGGGTGGTCATGTCGACGAGCCCATGCCCACGGCCGTTCCCGATCCCGACAAGCCCGCACGCATGGCCAGCAGGCAGGCGCGCCTCAGCGAACAGGACAGCCTGCAGCAGGACGACGGCAAGTAGGGTATTGGCATTTTGCCGGTCCTGCGCAACCCATCCGAACGAGCCCCCCGAAAGCCCCGTTGCTTTCGAGAGGCTCTCGTTTGCCCAGATAAAACCTACCAAAATGAAGCTGTCGCTTTTTGGTAGGGAGGGTGTATCGTTTTATCATTATGAGGTAATATGAAACTAGACGTTATATACGTATTAGTTATTTCGATATTTCGATAAGAGTGATTAGATATGCCTGCGCCCAAAAATGCACCGCTTTACCAGCAGATTTACGACGAAATCAAGGATGCGATCGAGAAAGGTGTTTATGCACCCAAGGAGCGTATTCCGTCCGAGCTTGAGCTAGCCGAGCAGTACGACGTGAGCCGCATTACGGTGCGCCGCGCCGTCGAGGAGCTGTGCTCCGACGGCTACCTGGTTAAGCAGCAGGGCCGTGGCACCTTTGTCTCCACGCCGCACATCAATCGCCAGTTTCACGCCTCGACGCTGCAGACGTTTACCGCGCTGTGTGCCGGCAACGGCATGAAGGCCGGTGCGCACGTGATCGATCGCCAGATCGTTCCGGCGCGCCAAAACGAGATGGAGTTCTTTGGCCTGCAGAAGGATGCGCTGCTGCTGCATATCAAGCGCGTGCGTACGGCCGACGGCGAGCCCATCTTTGAGGAGAACATCTTTGTGCCGTTTGATGCCTACCGTGAGCTGTTGACGGCCGATCTTGAGGACAAGTCGATTTTTGCCGAGGTCGAGCGTGTTGGCGGAACGCCGATTGTCTCGGTTGGCTACCGCACGGTCGAGGCCGTTCGTGCCAATACCGAGCAGGCGGCCGAGCTGGGCATTGCTCCGCACGATCCGCTGCTCAACCTGCGTGCCGGCTTTACGGGCCCCAATGGCGAACCGGTCCTGATGGGTAAGCAGTACTACGTGGGATCGCGCTACGTTATGGTTATGTAAGTTACGCGGTTTTACCAAACCGCGTAACCAGTTGACGCTGCAAACCCGCCAGAGCGGCAATCTGCCTTTCAACTTCGGCGGCATGATCAAAAGATCAATGCCACCTCGTTTCAAGGCACCTTGCTCGCTCTGGCGGGCTTTCGCTCATATGACCCAATCCGCTGTCAAGAGCCACAATGGCCCCGCCGACCGC
>CABQXG010000255.1 GCA_902468045.1 uncultured Collinsella sp. | reverse complement strand
ATATTGAAGCACAGGTTCCATATGGTAAGGAAGAAAATTTTTGTCGAGCTTATCCAGGTCAACGGCATCGGCGAGAAAAAGGCCGACGCCTTTGGCGAGCAGTTTATGGCGGCGATTGAAGAGTTTGAGTCCGAGCATGCACGGAATGGAGCATAACGATGGCATCCGACGATAAAACCGAGCGCACTGAGGTGTCCGCTGTGCCGCTGTACCAGCAGGTTATGGACGACCTAAAGGGCGAGATCGCGCGTGGCGTGTACACATCCGGCTCGCGCATTCCTTCCGGAGCTCGCGAAGTACTACGGCGTGGGACGCATCACCGTGCGCCGCGCCATCGAGGAGCTGTCGCGCGCGGGGTATCTCAACCGCCAGCAGGGGAGGGGCACGTTCGTGTGCGCGCCCAAGCTCAAGCGCAAGATTGTCCAGAAGGGTGACGTTCAGAGCTTTTCCGAGGGTTGCGCTGCCAACGACATGGTGGCCGGAGCACGCCTGGTGTCGCGCACGGTGGTTGCGGCGACGCGCGAGGATGCGGCGTTTTTTGGGGTGGAACCCGGCTGCGAGCTTATCGTGGTCGAGCGCGTGCGCACGGCCGACGGCATCCCCGTCATGCTCGAGAACAACGCCTTTGTGCTGGCTGACCATCCCTATCTGCAGACACTTGCCGATAAGGACCTCACCGATAACTCGATCTTTGCGCTCGTTGCCGAGCATTCGGGCCGCGCACCGCTCAAGTCCGACCCTTGCACCGTGGAGATTGCGCTTGCCGATGCTCAAGTCGCGCCACTGCTCGAGATCCCGGTCGGTGAGCCACTCTTCTATATGGAGGCGTACTTTACCGATGAGGACGAGCGACCCTTGCTGCTCGGACGCCAAAAGATCGTGGGCTCGCGCTACGTCTTCGACATCTAACGTCCATAGATAGAACAATATAGAACAAGTTTGGCGAAATGGCTTCACGAGCGTCATCGTGCGTGCTATAAATAGGACAACATAGAACGACGGCAGGTACGATCCGCCGTCGCTCAAAGCCGCCCCACAAGGAGGAACATCAGGATGAACGCACATGATCTGGTTCAGGAAATCATCGAGCGCAAGGGCAAGATTGAGAACGTCTTTTGGATTGCTTGTGGCGGTTCGATGATCGACCTGATGCCGGCCAACGAGCTGCTCAAGCGCGAGGCCACCACGTTTACCTCGACGGTCTACACGGCACGCGAGTTTTGCCTGATGGCCCCCAAGAGCCTTGGCGAGAAGTCGCTCGTTATTGCCTGCAGCCACAGCGGCAACACGCAAGAGGTCGTCGACGGCTGCGAGATGGCGCTGGCGGCCGGTGCCGAGGTCGTTGCCCTCACCGACTGCGAGGGCTCCAAGATCGACAACGGCAAGTGGACCACCTGGGTCTACCCCTGGGGCGAGGGCGTGCCGCAGGCTGAGGTCCCCGCTGGCATTTCGCTGTCGCTTGCGGCCGAGCTGCTCGATCAGCAGGAGGGCTACGCCGATCTTGCCGATATGTATGCCGGTATCGCCGAGATGGATAAGATTCTTCCCCCGGCACGCGAGAAGGTAAATGCCGAGCTGGGCGATCGCTTTGCCAAGCTTTGCCAGGAGCACGAGTTCTTCTACATTCTGGGCAGCGGTCCCAACTTTAGCCAGACCTACGGTTTCGCTATCTGCTCTCTTATGGAGATGCAGTGGCAGCACTGCAGCTACATCCACTCTGCCGAGTACTTCCACGGCCCCTTCGAGGCTACTCAGGATGGCGTTTTTTACTTCCTGCAGATGGGCTCCAGCGAGTGCCGTGCTATGGACGAGCGCGCCCTGGCGTTCCTTAAGACGCATACCGATACGCTGATGGTGCTCGATGCCAAGGAGTACGGTATGGAAGCCGTGCCGGCGAGCGTCCGTGCCTATCTGGACCCGGTGCTGTTCTACGCCATGAACTGCGAGCTGCGTGCCGCACGCGGCAAGGTGTTTGATCACGATCCCGATTTCCGTCGCTATATGGGTGTTGTCGAGTACTAGAAGGAGCAAAGGCCATGGCATTTAACGTTAACGCGCTCGGATTTGGCGACAACGTCGTCGATCGCTACGAGCATATCCACACCATGTATCCCGGCGGCAATGCGGTGAACTTCGCCGTTTATGCCAAGAAATGCGGTGCCGCACGCTCCGCATACATGGGCATTTTTGGCAATGATGCCGCTGCCGAGCATGTCATTGCAAGCCTCGAGGATGAGGGTATCGAGCTTGACAAGTGCGAGCAGATGATTGGCGAGGCTCGCGTGACCGTCGTTGACGGTGACCGTGTCTTCCTTGGCTCCAACGAGGGCGGTATCCGTGGCGATGCGCGCTATGTCCTCGATCGCTTTGATCTTGCGTACATGAAGCAGTTCGATGTGGTTCATTCGGGCAACTATTGCTTTACCGAGCGCGAGCTGCCCAAGTTGAAGGCTGCGGGCGTCACGGTCTCTTTTGACTTTTCGGACGACTCCACCGACGAGTACTACGAGCAGATTGCGCCTTACGTCGATTTCGCTTTC
>CABQXG010000254.1 GCA_902468045.1 uncultured Collinsella sp. | reverse complement strand
CCAGGACGCCATCATCCGCATGGCCCGCATGCGCGGCAAGTCCACGCGCTGGGTACTCGGCACCGATCACGCCGGTATCGCCACACAGACCAAGGTTGACAAGAAACTCAAGAGCGAGGGCATCAGCCGCCTGGAGATCGGTCGCGACAAGTTTGTCGACGCCTGCTGGGACTGGACCCACGAGTACGGCGGCATCATCGTCGAGCAGATCAAGCGCATGGGCTGCTCCGTCGACTTCGATAACGAGCGCTTCACCATGGACGAGGACTACGCCCAGGCCGTGCGCAAGGTGTTTTGCGACTGGTACCACGACGGTCTAATCTACCGTGGCAAGCGCATCGTCAACTGGTGCCCCAACTGCACCACTGCCATCTCGGACGACGAGGCCGAGTACAAGGACGAGAAGGGCCACCTGTGGCACCTGCGCTACCCGCTGACCGAGCCGGTCAACGGCCAGGACTACATCGTCGTCGCCACCACGCGCCCCGAGACCATGCTCGGCGACACGGGCGTCGCCGTCTCCCCGAAGGACCCCGAGAAGGCCGCCTTTGTGGGTAAGACCGTCAAGCTCCCCATCGTCGACCGCGAGATCCCCATCTTTGAAGATTGGCATGTCGACGCCAACTTTGGCTCCGGCTTTGTCAAGGTCACCCCGGCCCACGACCCCAACGACTACGCCATGGGTCAGGCCCACGACCTGCCGCAGATCAATATCTTCGACGAGCACGCGGTGGTCGTCGAGGGCTATGGCGAGTTTACCGGCATGACCCGCGAGGAGTGCCGCGAGGCCGTCATTAAGTGGTTTGAGGAGCATGACCTGCTCGATCACGTCGAGGACCACGACCACTCCGTCATGCACTGCTACCGTTGCGACGCCGCGCTGGAGCCGTGGCTTTCCGAGCAGTGGTTTGTGGCCGTCGACAAGCTCAAGGGGCCGGCGCTCGACGCCGTCAACTCCGGCAAGGTCACCTTCCACCCCGCGCGCTGGACGCAGACCTACACCACCTGGATGGAGAACCTCAAGGACTGGTGCATCAGCCGCCAGCTGTGGTGGGGCCACCGCATCCCCGTGTTCTACTGCGAGGACTGCGGCTGGGAGGACGCCCTTACCGAGGACACCGACGTGTGCCCCAAGTGCGGCGGCCATCACGTGCACCAGGACGAGAACGTGCTGGACACCTGGTTCAGCTCGCAGCTGTGGACCTTTGCCACGCAGGGCTGGCCGCAAAAGCCGGAGCTACTCGAGGGCCATCACCCCACGACGGCGCTCGTCACCGCGCGCGACATCATCGCGCTGTGGGTCGCCCGCATGGTTATGAGCTCGCTGTACTTCCTGGACGAGGTGCCGTTTAAGGACGTCGTCATCTACCCGACGATCCTGGCCAAGGATGGCAGCCGCATGTCCAAGTCCAAGGGCAACGGCGTTGACCCCATGGATCTCATCGGTATGTATGGCGCCGACGCCATGCGCTTCAACCTGCTCACGCTGTGCACCAACAACCAGGACGTCAAGTTCGACGCGAACATCGACAAGAAGACCAAGAAGCTCATCGACAGCCCGCGCACCGAGCAGGCCAAGTCGTTTGTGACCAAGATCTGGAACGCCAGCCGCTTCCTGCTTATGAACATGGAAGGCTACACGCCCGGCGAGCCCGTCGTGGAGACGCCGGCCGACGCCTGGATGTTCAGCCGTCTGGCCAAGGCCGTGAAGATGGTCACCGAGGGTATTGAGAACTATACCTTTGGCGATATGGCCCGCGGCGTGCAGCAGTTCTTCTGGAACGAGGTCTGCGACTGGTACGTCGAGGTCACCAAGGCCCGCCTGAAGGGCGAGGGCCGTCTGCAGGCTCAGCGCAACCTGATCTTTGTGCTCGACACCTCCATTCGCCTGATGCACCCGCTCATGCCGTTTGTCACCGAGGAGATCTGGGACAACATGCCGGCGAGTGTGCTCGATCTGGACGCCGAGGGCAACGTGAACCGCGCCGAGGCGCTCATGATCGCCAAGTGGCCCGAGCCCGCCGACTACGCTAAGTATGTTGACGAGGACGCCGAGCGCGCGTTTGAGCTGTGCCGCGCCGTCGTTTCCGCCGCCCGCGCCACGCGTTCGCGTTACCGCTTGAGCCCCAAGGCCGAGCTCGACGTGGTCGTGCGCGCCGGTGCCGAGGACATCGAGAAGCTCGAAAGCCTGCGCTCGACGATTGAGCCGCTGGCGAACACGGCTTCTCTGGTCATGGGCACCGACGTTGAGAAGCCGGCTGCGAGCATCGCGGTGGTCGACAGCGGCGTCGAGGTCTTTGTGGTGCTCGAGGGCAAGGTTGACCTTTCGGCCGAGAAGGCGCGCCTGGAGAAGGAGATCGCCGCGGCCCAGAAGGAGCTCGCCGGCTGCGAGAAGACACTCGCCAATGAGGGCTTTGTGGCCAAGGCCGCGCCCGCGGTGGTCCAGAAGAAGAGGGACCGTGCAGCAGAGCTCAAGGAGATCCTGGCGGCACTGACTGCTCAGGTTGCTGACTTCTCGTAGGCGTAACTTGGGGGCGCGTCCC
>CABQXG010000253.1 GCA_902468045.1 uncultured Collinsella sp. | reverse complement strand
CCTCGTGGCGCTTGGTTGCGGTCTCGTCGCGACCGGGGGCACGACGGTCCAAAAAGGCCTGCAGCTGCTCCTGGTCAACGGCAATACCGGCAGGAATGCCGTCGAGCGAGCAGCCGATAGCGGGGGAGTGCGACTGGCCAAAGATACTCAGATGCAAGACGTTGCCAAAGGTCGAGGACATGCTATTCCTCCTCGAGCGTGACCTTACCGCCCAGCAGGCGGTAGTGGTCGAAGAAATCGGGATAGGACTTGTTGACGGCCTCGGCGCCGTGGATCACGACCTCGCCGGTGGCGCGGCTCGCGGCGATGGCGGCCATCATGGCGATGCGGTGGTCGTTGTGCGAATCGACCTCGCCGCCGGTGAAGGCATCGACACCCTTGATGATGAGGTCATCGCCGGCAATGCGCACCTGCGCGCCAAGCGCGGTGAGCTCGCGGGTGGTGGTGACCAGGCGGTCGGATTCCTTGATACGCAGACGGGCGCAATCGCGGATAAAGGTGCGGCCCTGTGCCAGCGAGGCCACGGCCGAGATAACGGGTACCAGGTCGGGAATGTCGTGGGCACTCATCTCAAAGCCGGCGAGCTTGTCGGACTGCACGGTGGCGGCGTTGGTGGAGCGCACGATGCGGGCGCCAAAGCGCGAAAGCGCAGCAAGCACGTTGCGGTCGCCCTGTGCGGAGCTCAGCGACACACCCTCCACGGTGATGGGGTCGGAGCCGATGGCGCCGGCGCACAGCCAAAAGGCAGCGTTGGACCAGTCGCCCTCGACGGCCACGTTGCCGGGCGTGCGATACGAGCCACTGCTCACGCGGAAGTTCGTGACCTCGGGCTGACCGTCCTTGGCGGGAATGCGCTCGACGTTGACCTCAACGCCAAAGGCCTTCATGGCCTGGATCGTTAGGTTGATGTAGGGGCGGCTCTCAATAAGGCCGGTCACCTGCACGCAGGAGGGCTTGGCCAGCAGCGGGGCCGCCAGCAGCAAGCCCGAGATATACTGCGAGCTCACGTTGCCCGGCAGCACAAAGGTGCCCGGGCGCATGCGGCCGCTTGTCTTGAGCGGAAAACCGCCCAGACCCTGCAGGTCGCAGCCGGCGGCGATGATCTCGTCCGAGAGCGGGGACAGCGGGCGGGCGCCCAAGCGTCCCTGACCCACAAAAGTTGCTTCTGCGCCCAGCGCGCAGGCGACGGGCAACATAAAGCGGAGCGTGGAGCCGCTTTCGCCGCAGTCAAGCGTTCCGCCGGCAAGTGCCTTGAGCAGGCCAAACTCAACACTCTTCATGGTGGGGTGTACCTGGAAGCCGTCCTCGACGGTCTCGATGCGAGCGCCCAGGGCCGTAAGGCAACGCACAGTAGCCTCGATGTCGGCGCAGGTGGTGTTGCAGGTGACGTGTGTCTCGCCGTTGGCAAGCGCAGCGCAGATGATCAGGCGATGCGCCATCGACTTGGACGCGATGGCGGGAACGGTGCCCTTAAGCGGGGACGGGGTGATGCGGGCTAACATGCGGATGCGTCTCCCTTCTGGCCGAGGCCCTCGGCAATCAAATCGTGGAAGGTGGAAAGCGGCGTGCGGTCGATACTGCAGCGGCCAATGCCGTGCGGAATCACCAGGTCGATGGTGTCGCCCGCGCGCTTCTTGTCGTGGAGCGCCTCGGCAAAAACGGCATCGGCATCTAGGTCGCAGCGGGTCTTGAGGCCATGGCGGGCGCAGAGCTCCTCAATACGACCGGGCAGTGCAGTATCGCAAATGCCGTGCAGGGCCGCGGCGCGCGTGATGATGCCCATGCCGATCGACACGCAGTTACCGTGTCCGAGCTCAAAGTGCTCGCAGGCCTCGACGGCGTGTCCGGCGCTGTGTCCAAAGTTGAGGAGCTTGCGCTGGTTGGTTTCGCGCTCGTCGGCGACGACCACGGCGCGCTTGATGTCGATATTGCGGGCGATGATGAGCGCTACGCGCGCCACATCGCGGTTGAGCAGCTCCAGCGTGAGCGGGGTCTTCTCCAGCTCGGCGAAAAGCTCCGGGTCGGCGATCACGGCGTGCTTGACGACCTCGCCGCAGCCGTCGGCGAACTGCTCGGGCGTGAGGGTGGCTAGGCACCCCACGTCGGCGATAACCACGCTCGGCTGCCAAAAGGCGCCGGCCAAGTTCTTGCCGGCAGCCAGGTCGATGGCGGTCTTGCCGCCCACCGACGAATCCACCATAGCGAGCAGGCTCGTCGGGATCTGCACAAACTTGCAGCCGCGCATGTAGGTGGCGGCCACAAAGCCCGCCACGTCGCCCACGACGCCGCCGCCGAGTGCCACGATCACATCGGAGCGCGAAAGCTCGTGTTCGGACACAAACTCCAAAATGGCAACATAGGTTTCGGCGCGCTTATGGGCCTCGCCGGCCTCGAAGGTGCAGATGCTCACTTCGTAGCCTGACGCCTCCAGGCTCTGCTTAACGGGCATCTGGTAGAGCGGGCCCACGTTGGTGTCCGTCACGATGACGGCCTTGGTGCCGCCGGCAGTGGCGCGCACGAGCGGTCCCGCCTGCTCCAGCAAAAACGCGCCAACATGCACCT
>CABQXG010000252.1 GCA_902468045.1 uncultured Collinsella sp. | reverse complement strand
CGTTTGCCGTGGCCGGCGGCTATGCCCAGGTTGCGGACGATGTCGTGACCGTTCTCGCCGAGCGCGCTTGCGATTTGGCGACCGTCGATGCCGACAAGCTTAAAGCTGATATTCAAGGTTTTGAAGAGAAGCTGGGTAATTTGTCGGAGGATGATGCACGCCGCGCCTACCTCTATAATGAAATCGCATGGTGTAAGCTCAAGCTTGCCCAATAGTCAAACGATTTAGCGTTCGACCATTTGCGAACACATCATGCCCGGGATGGCCCAGCCATCCCGGGCATGCTTTTTGAAAGGGTAGACCTTGGATATTATCCGCGTTGAGGGTGGCCACGCCATCGGAGGCTCCGTGCCCGTTTCGGGCGCCAAGAACTCCGCACTCAAACTCATGGCGGCAACGCTTCTGGCGCCGGGCAAGACGACGCTGCAGAACGTGCCCGATATTTCCGATGTCCACGTGATGGGCAAGGTGCTCAAGGGCATGGGCGCTACGATCGATGTTCTCGACGAGCACACGCTCGAGATTGATACCTCTCAGGTCGATTCTTGGGAGGCCCCCTACGAGCTCGTTGCCAAGATGCGTGCTTCCACCGCCGTCATGGGACCCCTGCTGGGTCGCTTCCATCGCGCCAAAATTGCCATGCCGGGCGGCTGCAACCTGGGTGCTCGCAAGATCGATATGCACATTCTTGGTCTTGAGGCCCTGGGCGTTGAGTTCGATACCGCCCACGGTTACATCAACGCTAATGCGCCCCAAGGTCTGCGCGGTACCACCGTCACGCTCGAGTTCGCCAGCGTCGGTGCGACCGAGAACCTCATCATGGCCTCTGTGCGCGCACAGGGTACCACGGTTATCGACAATGCCGCGCGCGAGCCCGAGATCGTCGATCTCGCTAACATGCTCAACGAGATGGGCGCCAAGATTGTTGGCGCCGGTACGCCCGTCGTGACCATCGAGGGCGTGGAAGAGCTGCATCCTGTTACCCATCGCGTAGTGGGCGACCGCATCGAGGCCGGTACCTTTATCGTCGCCGGTGCGCTGATGGCCGACGATCGCGGTGTTGAGGTCACGGGTTTTTGCCCCATTCACTTGGGCATGGTTCTCAAGAAGATGGAGCTTATGGGCATCGATTGCGAGCGTACCGACGACGGCGTCCATGTGAACCGTGCCGAGCGTATCAAGCCGGTCGATATTCAGACGCTTCCGTTCCCCGGTTTCCCGACCGACATGCAGGCGCAGATTATGGTACTCTCCGCCCTTGCCGATGGCAGTTCCGTTATTACCGAAAACATCTTCGAGAATCGCTTTATGTTCGCCTCTGAGCTGGTGCGCATGGGTGCCGACATTCGTATCGAGAGCCATCACGCCATGATTCATGGCGTCAAGGGCTTCTCGGGTGCACAGGTTACCTCGCCCGATCTGCGTGGCGGAGCGGCCCTCGTCGTAGCGGGCTTGATCGCCGACGGGACGACCGAGGTTTCGGCCATTCATCACATCAAGCGCGGCTACGAGCAGTTTGTCGAAAAGCTGCAGGCGCTCGGCGCGCATGTCGAGCATGCTACCGTCCCCGATCCCGTCATCTACTAATACAGGTTGCCTATGTTTAATAAAAAGCCCCTCGCGGATACCACTACCCGAAGACCCTCAACTGGTGCGCAGGCCAAGATCTACAGTCGCGATAACGTGGCTCGCTATTCCGAGCGCGCTCGCCAACGTCGTCGTAGCCACACGATTCGTCACGTCGCGCTCATTGTCGTGCTTGGCGTGCTGCTGAGTGCCACTACCGCTGCCGGCCTGTGGTTTGCCACCATTATGGGCAAGCTCGACGATTCTAATGTCATTACCGACAATCTGCGTCGGGTTCTGGTTGACACCGATGAGGCAAAGGATCCGTTTTACGTGCTGCTTCTTGGCACCGACGGCCGTCCGGGCGAGGATACGTACCGTGCCGACTCGATTATCCTGGCACGCATTGATCCCACGCAAAAGCAGGCGACGCTCATTTCCGTTCCGCGCGACACCAAGGTCGAGTACAAGGGCGAGACCATGAAGATCAACGCCTGCCATACCGTTGGCGGCGCCGAGGCCATGGTCGAGGCGGTCAACGAGCTGTGCGGTGTTCAGATTTCCCACTATGCCGAGGTCAGCTTCGACGGTATGCAGGCGCTGATTGATTCGGTTGGCGGTATCGACATTAACGCAACCGATGATGTTGACGACCCCGAGCACCTGGATATTAAGATTACCGCTGGCCAGCAGCATATGGACGGTGCCACCGCCCTTACCTATGCCCGCTGCCGCTACACCTATGCCGACGGCGATTACACGCGCATGCGCCACCAGCGTCAGGTGCTTGGCGCCCTTGCCAACCAGATTCTCAATAACTTCGATGCCACGAAGATCTTTGGCCTGGTTAATTCGCTGTCCGATATGCTCGTAACCGATATGAGCGTTCAGGATATCGTGGCTACGGTCAATGCCATGCGCGGTATGGATGTCGACGGTATCTACTCGGCCAACCTGCCCTCGTACGCCGACGACAGCACCATGATCGACGGAGTGAGCTACGTCTTTGTCTACG
>CABQXG010000251.1 GCA_902468045.1 uncultured Collinsella sp. | reverse complement strand
ATTTAGCAATGTCCGCGACGTTAGAAGTACCGTCCGAGCGACCGATCAGCAAATCTACCAACTCGTCGGCCAACGACTCAACCGTATAGAGCCCGCCGCGACGCAGCGGCACGCCCGCTTCCGCGAGCGCCAACGCCATGCGCTGAGCAGCAGGTACGCCCAAGCCGATCGACTTGAGCTCATCGGCATGCGCAAAAACCTGAGCGGGTGTGCCCTCGGCAAACACCGCACCTTCGTTCATTACGACGATACGGTCGCAGCAATTGGCCAGGTCATCCATGCTGTGCGAAACCATGACGACGGTCAGGCCATCGCGGTGAAGTCGATCGATGAGCCCTAGGAAATCCCTGCGCGCAGCCGGATCGAGCCCCGCCATGGGTTCATCGAGCACCAGGACTTCGGGCTCCATGGCGAGCACGCCGGCGAATGCCACGCGCCGTTGCTGACCGCCCGAAAGCTCAAAGGGACTCTTGTCGCCGACCGTGGAAAGGTCGAGGCCCACGCGCGAGAGCGATGACTCGACACGACGGTCGACTTCATCTTGCGGCAAGCCAAGGTTATGCGGACCAAACGCCACGTCCTGCGCCACGGTTTCGGCAAACAGCTGACGCTCAGGATATTGAAACACCACGCCGACCTTGGCCTTAACCGCGGCGGCATCTTTCTTGTTTGACAGATCGAGCCCCAGCGCGCAAACGCTTCCCTCCTGCGGACGGATCAGCCCGTTGAGATGCTGGACCAGCGTCGATTTACCCGAACCGGTATGGCCTGCTAGCCCCAGGAACTCGCCGCGAGGCACCGTCAGCGATACATCGAGCAGCGCCCACGGGCTGCTTGGGTCGTTTCCCCAGAGAGCCTGTTTGCTCGATTTGCCCGCAGTGGCCGAGCGCTTATGCCAGCGGCGGCGCTCGCGCGGACTGAGCGAATAGCTAAACGAAAGGTGCGAAATCTCGATAACGGGCTCCAGCGCGTCTGCGCCATCGAGCGCAGAGGAAACGTTGTCGGGAATACGAGGATCGAATGCGAAAGGCCGCCCGGCGATGCCTGTCCTACTCCGCTCGGCATAAGCCTGCGCTATACCGGCGACCATATCCGCCTCGCGCACCTGCGCATAAACGGGCACGCCCTTCGCACGAAGCGCCACGCCCAGACGGCACGACTCCGGCATATCAAGGTTGAGCTGCGCGAGTTCGTCCGCCTGCGTCAAGATCTCCTCGGGCGTGCCCAACATGGCAACGCGGCCCGCTTGGAAGACAGCAACGCGATCGGCCTCGGCAGCCTCTTCCATAAAGTGCGTAATCATCACGATAGTCATGCCGCGATCGTGGAGTGCGCGGCACGCTTTCATAAGACCCTTGCGTCCGCGCGGATCGAGCATCGAGGAGGCCTCATCCAAAATGAGAACGCGCGGCTCCATGGCGAGCACGCCGGCAAGCGCCGCGCGCTGCTTTTGGCCACCCGAGAGTGCATGGGTCTCGAGGCGCTCAAAGCCCACCAGACCCACGGCCTTCAGCGCCTCGCGCACGCGCTGCGCGATCTGGGCCGATTCGACCCCTAAGTTCTCGGGACCAAACGCAACGTCGTCCTCGACAAGCGGGTCGTCGGGATTCTGGAACACCACGCCCGCGGTCGAACGAATGTCGTAGACCAGCTCGGGATCGGACGCGTCCATGCCGTTGACGCACACCGTTCCCGCATCGGGCTGCAGCAGCGCATTCAGATGCTTGGCAAACGTCGACTTGCCCGACCCATTGCCACCGAGGATGCAGAAAAACTCCCCGTCCTCGATGTTTAGATCGACGCCGTCGAGTGCCGACACGGCACCGTCATAGCTAAAGGAAACGCCCCGACACTCAATCATGCGCGGCCTTTGACCTGGTCCTTTTTAGGCGTGATGAGGTTGGAGACTGCTTTATACACCACCAGCGTCAACACCGAGTTAAGCACGGTCTTGATAAGGTTGAACGGCAGCACGGCAGGAATCATGAGCGGTGCGATCACATCGACCGAGCCATACCAGAACCATACGCCAATGGTAAGGTTCGCGACCATGGACAGCACCGTAGCGACAATGACGCCGAGCACCAGACCAATCACGGCACCCTTGTAGGTGTGCATCTTTTGGTAGACGATCGCCGCAGGCAGAATATAGCCCAGCGTAGCGACCAGGTTCATAAGCGCGCCGACCCAGTCACCCGTAGTGAGTGCATGGATAACGATCGCCATGGCGGCAACAGCAGTACCGGCACCGGGGCCATACGCAAACCCGCACACCATCGCCGGCACCAGCGACGGGTCATACGTCAAAAACGGCGCCGAGGGAAGAATGGGTAGCTGTACATACATAAACAGGGCACCCAAGGCGCACATCAACGCCATGGTAACGAGCTGTTTGGTGCTCCACCTATTCGTGTTCTCAAAATGGATATGCTGCGACTGTTCAGACATAAGATCACCTGCCTCTTTCATCCGGACTCTAACCGTTGGTACTGGGATCTCACCAGTTCAGCCGGCATGCGAACCAACACACGCACGGGTCGCGGACTCATCGGCTCGGCCGCAGACGCCTCGCCTGCGCCACGGCACC
>CABQXG010000250.1 GCA_902468045.1 uncultured Collinsella sp. | reverse complement strand
CCTTCGACTTGTCCTCGGCGTCGGTCTTGGCTGTATCGAGCTTTCCCTGGGCATCCTTCAGCGTGGCACTGGCGCTGTCGGCCGCCTTGACGCTTTCATCGAGCTGGCGAGCATATTCGGCACGCGCGGCGGCCTCTGCC
This sequence comes from uncultured Collinsella sp., assembly GCA_902468045.1. Taxonomy (GTDB): domain Bacteria; phylum Actinomycetota; class Coriobacteriia; order Coriobacteriales; family Coriobacteriaceae; genus Collinsella. The sequence goes on along the minus strand of CABQXG010000250.1, from coordinate 2,447 downwards.
TGCGAATTATCGGAGACGGAGGCGTCATAGGTGCTTTGTGCGTTGTCGCGGGCCGCCTGCTTTTCGGTATAGGGAGCAGCCACCGTGTCGTAGTCGGATTTGGCGTCTGCCTCGGCAGCCTTTGCGGCGTCGATAGCAGCCTGCAAGTCGGCAATCTTCTGGGCGTTTGCCTTTACTGCGGAGCCTGCCGCCTCGCCGGCGTGGACAGCAAGCGGGGACATGATCGCGTCCTGCGCCGTGGTATCACTCGCATCATTGGCAAATGCCGAGAACGGCGCGAGCAGCGACGAGCCGGTCATAGCGATGGTGGTTGCCGCGGTGACGGCGAGTCGTGTTGCCTTGTGGCCCGAGAATGTGGGGCGAGGCTCGTCGCCGCTTGAGACTTCCAAGTGTTTAGGTGCGTACTTTGCCATTTCTTCTCCCAATCGTTGAAGGGGTACCTATGACAATTCGTACGTTACGACCGCCGAAAGGGTTTCTGTTGCGCAACATTGGCAAGGAAACATCGACACACTTGAGTCACATTTATGAGGTGGAGCTCTCGGCAAGCTAATGTCTCAATCTGTAACATCTAGCACCAAATATGACCTCTAACTGTTACAGATTGAGACAGACTGCCCGGGGTCAACTCAAATGTCTTGATCTGTAACATCTAGAGAGGTTTTTGACCCCTTACTGTTACAGATTGAGATGTTGTCTCGTGGGGCTGGGGTTTTGTCTCGTTCTGTAACATCTAGACCTGTATCTGCCGAGCTGGTGTTACAGATCAAGACAATTGCCGGGGTGGGGTCCCGTCACGGCAAGACGCCCGCTGCCTAGATGCAGAACCCGGGGATCACGCAGGTTCGCTTGTTTGGCTTTTCCGCAGGCGTGGCGTACGCAAAGGCGTCGCCGTCGTGTCCCACGCGATTCATATAGAGTGTGCCTTCGCTCTCCGATGTGTCAGGACTCGCCGTTCGTTCCCACCAACAGGTGTCCTTGCCCTTCCACTGGCGAACCAACATCTCGTTCGTGGTATACGGACTCACCTTAAGCTCGCGGAACAGCTGGTACTCCTTGCCCTCGCCGTTATAGATGTCGGCCAGGTAGTGAAAGTCCTCGACAAATGACTCGGGCGGTTGCGTACTGCACAGCTCGACCATGGCGGGCAGCCAAAGGGTTGCGGGCAACTCGCTCAGACACGATGCGCTTCTGGCAGCGCCAACGTTATTCGAGATCTTTTTGACAGATTTAATGAGTGCGCGCAACTCGTTGGGCAGCAGCTTAAGGCCGTCGCCGTCGAGCCATTCCCGCAGCTCGCAATCTGCCCAGCCGGCGCTCGGCGGTTCAACCGCAGCGTTGCGCTCGGCAATACCCGCATCGAACATAAACGTCAGTCCGGCCTTGCCCGTACCGTCTAGAAGCTCGTCGTGGCGGATGCCCACAAGCTGCGCGCCGATGTGCAGCCCGTTGGTGAGCCTCACGCGCTTGGTACACGGATAGGGGGTATGCCCGTTGTCATCGAGCAGATGGTAGCGCTTGGCAATCTCGCGTGCCTCGCTACGGGTCTCGGCGGCCTTAATCTTGAGCGAAATCTCCTGCAGCTGATCCCAGGTGTAGTCGTCAAGTGAACCGCGGATGCCGTCCAGGTAGCCGGGGATGCCAAAGCCATGGGTTGCCGCCCCGATAACGCCGAGCCCCGCAACGGCCGCGACAACGCCACCGATAATAAAGCGGCGGCGGGTCATGGCGTCGTGCCGGGCCTGCTCCAGGATTTCTCGCGCGCGCTCGCCGGCGACGTCGACCTTAAGGTGCGTGCCAGAATCGATGTCAATCGCGGCCTCGTCTCCTGCGCCTTCGCGGCCCTCGGATTCGGCATCGGTGAGGTATGCCGAGAGCACCTCGAGCATCTGCTGCTCGGTGGGACGATCGCACTGCTCGACTGAGATGCCTTTCATGATGATCTGGACGAGTGCCTCGTCGTCATTGCATCGCGGCTCGAGCGGTGCCGGCTTGGTCTTGGTCTTTATGAGGTAGAACGAGCCGGTTGCCGCGGCACCCGTCGACTCAACATCGAACGGTTTGCGACCGCTGTAGAGCTGGTACAGAATGCTCGAAAGCGCGTAGACGTCGATTGCGGGCGAGCGGCGAAGGGCCGCGATGCCTTCGATATCCTGCGTGAGCATCTCGGGCGCGGCGTATGCGGGCGTGGCAAAGCGCCAGATGTCGGCGCGCCGGGTGATCGTGTCATCGCCGAGGGCCATGGTCGCGGAGCCCATGTCGATGAGGCAGGGGTCAAAGGAGCAATCGACGATCTGCTGCTCGAGCGTTCGACTGGTGGTACGGAACATAATGTTGGCGGGCGACAGGTCGCGATGGACGACCGGATTTACGAGTCCCTGGGTCATCAGGAGTGCGCGAAGCACGGCGTTTCCAACGGCGGCCACCATCTGGGTGGTTAGCCCGCC
>CABQXG010000249.1 GCA_902468045.1 uncultured Collinsella sp. | reverse complement strand
TTCTTACGTCTACAACTCTGTCAAGGACAACCGTGAGCGCTTTGGCCGCATCCTCGAGATGAACGCCGCTGAGCGTATCGACCGTGACGACGCTGCTGCCGGCGACATCGTTGCTTGCGTCGGCTTCAAGAACTCCACCACCGGCGACACCCTGTGCGCCGAGGGCAAGGAGATCGTCCTCGAGAAGATCGAGTTCGCCAAGCCCGTTATCGACGTTGCCATCGAGCCCAAGACCAAGGCCGAGCAGGACAAGATGTCCCTGGCTCTGACCAAGCTCGCCGAGGAGGACCCGACCTTCCAGGTGTCCACCAACCACGAGACCGGCCAGACCATCATCGCCGGCATGGGCGAGCTGCACCTCGAGATCATCGTCGACCGTCTGCTCCGTGAGTTCAAGGTTGACGCTAACGTTGGTAAGCCCCAGGTTGCCTACCGCGAGACCGCTGGTCACGACGTCGAGAAGGCTGAGGGCAAGTTCGTCCGTCAGTCCGGTGGTCGCGGTCAGTATGGCCACGCCGTCATCAAGCTCGAGAAGATGGAGGAGGGCTTCGGCTACGAGTTCGTCAACGCTATCGTCGGCGGCGTCGTGCCCAAGGAGTACATCCCGTCCATCGACAAGGGCATCCAGGAGGCCCTGAACACCGGTGTTATCGCCGGCTTCCCGGTCCTCGACGTTAAGGTCACCCTGTTCGACGGTTCTTACCACGAGGTCGACTCCTCCGAGGCCGCCTTCAAGATCGCCGGTTCCATGGCTATCAAGGACGCTCTCAAGAAGTCCGATCCGCAGCTGCTCGAGCCGATCATGGCTGTCGAGGTCGAGACCCCCGAGCAGTACATGGGCGACGTTATGGGCAACCTCTCCGGTCGCCGCGGCAAGATCGAGGGCATGGAGGATCGCAAGAACAGCAAGCTCATCCGTGCCAAGGTGCCGCTGGGCGAGATGTTCGGTTACGCTACCGACCTTCGCTCCCAGACCCAGGGCCGTGCATCCTACACGATGCAGTTCGACTCTTATGAGCCCGCGCCCAAGTCCATCGTGGACGAGGTCATGAGCAAGAACGCTTAAGTTCGAGCTCCCTGTTACGTAATCCGCGAGAGCATCTCTCGCACTCTTTGGAGGTTTAAGTTGGCTACCCAGAAGATCCGCATTCGCCTCAAGGGCTATGATCACGAGGTCGTTGATCAGTCCGCGAAGCTCATCGTCGAGACCGCTCAGAAGACCGGCGCTCGCGTTTCCGGTCCTGTCCCCCTGCCCACCGAGCGCAACCTGTACACGGTTATCCGCTCGCCGCACGTGAACAAGGACTCCCGTGAGCAGTTCGAGATGCGCACCCATGAGCGCCTCATCGATGTCCTCGACCCCACCTCGGGCACCGTTGATTCGCTCATGCGTCTCGACCTTCCCGCTGGCGTCGACATCGACATCAAGCTCTAAGCGATATCGCTCATAGCTTAAAGAGCCCCGCTGCCATTACGGTAGCGGGGCTCTTTTGTTTTGAATGATGGTTTGGACCGCCGGGTAATGCTGCCGAGTGGGTGGGTGCGGTGCCCTATTCGCTCAAGGGACGCAGCGATGCCTCCTCAAAATGGAAGGGACGCAAGCCGTCTTCCGTTTCGATACACGCGCGACCAAAGGCGTCGACGGTTTTAAAGACGCCTCGCGCCAGTTCGTCTCCTGCGGGGGAGCGGGCGATAACGTGCTCCCCAATCCAATTGAGGTGAGCGACATATTCGCCGTGGACGGGCGCGAGCGGCCCGACGTTTTCTTCCATGGCGTTGAGCAGGTCTGCCCACGTGTCCACAGCGTTTACGACGGTGTGATAGACCTCCTTGAGTAACACATCGACGGCGGGAACGTTCTCGTTGAGATCCGAGAGACCGATTGCCGGCAGGCCGCCATCGGGAACCTCTGAGGGCACATAGTTCACATTGACGCCAATACCGCAGACGGCAAAAGGTTTGCCTTCGTTATCGCGTGCGGCCTCGACCAGAATGCCGCCGAGCTTGCGTCCTCGCGCGACCAGGTCATTGGGCCATTTGAGGGCAATCTCGTTTGCAGGACCCTGCTTTTCGAGCGCCTCGAGCACCGCTAGACCACTGACGGCGGCAAGACCAGAGTACTTTGCAGGATTAACGCATGGACGTAGGACAATCGAAAGCAATAGGTTGCCGGCGGTTGAATCCCACTTGTGGCCGCGCCGGCCGCGTCCTGCTGTCTGAGCCCGGGCGGCAAGTCCCGTGCCGTGCGGCGCTCCCTGTTTTCCTGCTTCGAGCAGGTCATCGTTGGTCGATCCGGTTACGTCGACCACCGTTAAACGAGAATCCATAACAGCTGCTACCTCCTAAGGTAATAAGGCAATCGCGTAATGGTGTCGAGAGATAGACACAATGTGAAGCCTTTGTCGCATTTGAACAATTTAATGTTAACACGTCAACAACGACTGAAATGCGTTATCCTCTCTTGGTCGATGTAAACACGTCAACAACTCAAAGGAGGTTAGTGATGGGTTTCACGATTCTTGGAACAGGCTCGGCGCTTCCTAAGCGCAGTGTTTCCAATGACGAGCTGTCTAAGTTCCTCGATACCTCGGATCAGTGGAT
>CABQXG010000248.1 GCA_902468045.1 uncultured Collinsella sp. | reverse complement strand
CTCGAGTACAGCGTACCCGTGGCAGTCACTGCCTTTATGTGGATTAGCATGTTCGGCGGCAACGGCCCGCTCGCGCTCACCATCATCCTGACGTCCTCGGTCATCTCACCTGTGACGATTCCTCTTACGCTCAAGCTCCTGCTGGGCGCCACCGTCTCGATCGACGTGCCGAGCATGATGCAAAATATGGCCTTTATGATCCCCATACCCGCCGTGCTCGGTATCGTCATTAACGAACTCACGCGCGGCTGGGGTCATGAGAAACTCTCCCCCGCGCTTTCGCCCGCCTGCAAGTTCATGATGATGGGCGTCATCGCGTCCAACTCCACCGCCATGAGCGAGTACGTGCTGCACATGAACGCGGTGCGCCTGGAAGTCGCCCTCTTTATCCTTTCGTTCGCCATCAGTGGCTTTATCATCGGCATCCTGGTCGCACGTGCCCTGCATCTGCCGTATAGCGAGACGACCACCATGTGCTTTACCTGCGGCATGCGCAACATCTCTTCGGGCGCCGTCATCGCCACGCAGTACTTTCCCGGCGAAGTCGTGTTCCCCGTCATGTGCGGCACGCTGTTTCAGCAGGTACTCGCCTCGCTTATCGGACATCTCTTTGAACGTCTGACCGGCGAGGAGCGCGCCAAACAGCGCAAGCGGGTCGAGGCCGGGCGCGACGCGATGGCACGCTAAGCAGCACCCTTTTCGCAAGCGCTCGCCTTGCTACGCGAGCGTTTCCAGATGCGCACGCAGGCGCTCAGCATCGATATCGAGCGTGGTCTCGGCATTGACCTGGGCCAGACGATAGCCCACAAAGTAGGGCGAAACCACCCAACGTGGCAGAGCCTTGGCAATGGTCCGGCCGTCCAGGTGATAGAAGAACAAGTTGTACGACTCCGCGCGACCGCCATGGTGCTCGTGCAGGATATAGCGCAGGGCCACCTGAATCGCATCGGCAAACAGGTCCGCTTCGGCTTGGTCGCGGGCGTCATCGCTGGCGGCGATTCCCTGTGGAGCCGAGACGTTGACCTCAAAGAATCCCATGATCGGCTCGGTTGAGATGTTGACCGCGACCCTCCCGTGTCGCCAGACATCGATGCCTTCGAAGTTGGCGGGGGCTAGTGCTGCATAACCGTCCTCCCGCTCCAGACCCACAATCTGCATATGCGGATGGATGAGGCTGCCGCCCGAAAGCGGGCCTTTGTTCTTGTACATGAGCACACTGCGGTACTGTTGGGAATCGATCATCTGCTGCCAGCAGCCCAGGGCAAACCGCATCACATGATGCAGCTCATCCGGTTCATAGGTCACCAGGTCGGCATCGTGATTGGCCGACTCGATCAATACGGTCTGACGGGTGGCCCGCAAGGTCTTGAACTTATTCTCGAGCCAGATGCAGTCGCCATCGCGCTGGATGATGTTGGCGAGTTCCTCGGTATCGCAAAAGGGGCACGCGGTGCCAGGGCGACGATTATCGTCGGGCTTACCGCTCGCCTGCTGAACGTCAAATACCAGCGCCACGGGTTATACCTCCAGCGGCACGATCTTGGTGCCATGGAGCTCGGAAACGCCTAGCGCCGCCGCGACCGCGTCGCGATTTGCCGTAGTGATGCCGCCGCCGGGAAGGATGGTCAAACGATCGCCCGCATACTCGATTAAACGAGCCAGGTGATCGAAATTATCCTCGATCGACGCACCGGCAGCGCCGCCATGCGTGAGGACGCGCGTAACGCCGCAGTCGACAAGTGTATCAATCGCATCGAGCTGAGCCTCGGGCGAGAGCTGGTCAAATGCCATGTGGAAGGTGATGTCGATGGGCTCGCGCTTGCATTCCTCGGTCGCACACCCCGCGGCCATAACGAGGGCGCCGAGGGTGAGCTCGTCGAGCGCCCAGCCGCCAGCGCAAGGCTTGCAGCAGCCAAAGACCAGGCCGTCAACGCCGGCGCTCACAGCAAGGCCCAGGTCCATCTCCATCATGCGCAGCTCGTCCTGGTTGTAATGAAAGTCGCCACCACGCGGACGAATCATGCACATCACTCGCGTGTCATGCTCGTGAGCGTAGCTGACCGTAGCGCTGATAACGCCAGCGGAAGGCGTGGTGCCACCGACGGCGAGGTTGTCACACAGCTCAATGCGCCCCGCACCGGCCTCGATGGCCGCCGGCACTCGCTCAAAGTTCTCGGCACAAAACTCGTACAGCATAGATAGGCCCCCAAAGACAGCAGATGTTTTCCGACGGGCATTGTCACACATCCCCATGAAGTTGCGGTGGAATAGGGACTGTTTTGGCCTCTGGAGCCCCCATTTAGTCCCTATTTCACCGCAACTCAGAATGATCTCTTGGGGACGGCACAGCTGGCCGAAAAATGTTGCCGATGGCGAATGTTGCGCAACAAGATTTCGGAATCCCGATTAACCATGGCAGTATCGCATTCGTATTTAGAGGAAAGGATTGCCATGTTTAAGAGCATCCAGAAGAGCGGAAGGATCGCAGCGGTCGCCATCGGCCTGATCGCAGCCCTGTCTCCGCTCGCAGCCCCTCCTGCAGCATTAGCCGGCGGTAGCGTACCGACGCCTGAACTGGAGAAGTCGTATAGCTTTAAGGTCAGCA
>CABQXG010000247.1 GCA_902468045.1 uncultured Collinsella sp. | reverse complement strand
CCGCCTCGATGAGCTTAAACGTATGCTCGCGCAGATATCCGTCGACATCGTGACACACCGAGCCGTAATCAATCGAGGCATCCAGGTTGTCGTGCTCCCCTGCCGCGCGCAGGTCGGCATAGAGCACCAGGGACACGATGAACTTCTGGCCAAGGGCGTTCTCTTCGGGATACACACCGTGGTTGGCAAAGACCTCGAGACCGTCGATAGTAATGCGGTCGGCATGGCGCAGGTCGTCATAGCTCACGTGGGGCACCGCCGTTGCGGTGGATATTTCGCCCCTTCCACGGCGGGCGAGCTCGGCGCCTTCGGTCTTGGTTGCATTCTCGGGCAGTTTCTTGTTACTCATCGCGATCGTCTCCTTCGTTTAGAACCCCGACCGCGTAAACTAACTACACGCGAATCGACAGGTTCTTTTTATCATCGCTCCAGTTGCAAGCATTGCGCGCGGGGCATGCAAAGCAGGCGCGCGACGCTTTGTCGGCTGCATAGAGCAGACGCTCGAGCGGCTGGCTGTTCACGCGCAGCTTTCGATGGCCCAGAATGGCCGTCTTAATGGCTGCGGCATCGGCCGGCTCAAACGCTACATCATCGGGCATGCCGCCGAGAATCGCATCAGCGACGCGTTCGCTTGCAACATCATGGGATATACCCGATTCATACTGTTCATCTTTGCCGATATCGTGAAGAAGTGCCGTGGCGTAAATGACCTCGCGGTCAAACTCGAGCTCTTCCTCGAGATTCTTGATCCACATAATGCGAGCGACATCCAGCAGGTGGTCAATACCGTGGCGGCAGAAGATGCGCCCCGATTCCAACTGTGCAATGTTGCCCAGGTGCCGCCGGAACAGACCGTTGGCACAGATGTAATCAATGCGAGGCATGGCACCAAAAGGCGCCAGGCCCGAAGCCATAAAACCGCGACGCGGCGTTCCCTCGTCAGTATTCGATGTAAAGTCGTTGACGACTCTCATAGTTAGCGTCCCAGCATCCTAAAGAATCGCTCCTCGAGCGCCGGATCGGCCTCAAAGACGCCGCGACGAGCGAGCGTCACGGTCTTGGTGCCAGGCTTTTGCACGCCGCGCATGGTCATGCACATGTGCTCGGCTTCCATCAGCACAATCGCCCCTTGGGGAGCGAGATACTCCATGAGGGCGTCGGCAACCTGTGCACACAGCTGCTCCTGCAGCTGCAGACGACGGGCATAGACCTCAACCGTGCGGGCAAGCTTAGAAAGCCCTGCGACACGGCCGTTGGGGATATAGCCAATGGCAGCCTTGCCGTAAAACGGCAGCAGATGATGCTCTCACAGCGAGTAAAACGTAATGTCGCGCTCGATAACCAAATCGTTCGAAGCGACGGCAAAGGTTTTAGACAGGTGTTCCTCGGCACTCTGGTCCATACCGCCGGCGATCTCACCATACATACGGGCAACGCGCGCCGGGGTCTCCAGCAGGCCCTCTCGAGTTGGGTCCTCGCCTATGCCCTCAAGCAATAGCTTAATGGCGGCCTCGACTTTTTCCTGATCGACCATCTGGGCCTCACTTTTCCGATTTTGCGTTCGCGCTATGGTACCACGCCCTCCGGCATCGGCCACAAGCTACATAGTATGGGTCGAATAGACCGGATCGTCCCGCCAAAGCTCCACAGCGTCGCAAAGCGCAACACCCTCGCGCACAGCGCGAGCGCGCGTAGCGTTCATATCAATCACGCGCTGATTGCTCGAGCCCCTAAAGCGCAACGAGATATCGTACAGATCCTGAACGAACGGACCGTCCACCAACATGTCGAGGCAGGCAAGGATACGGTCCGTCACCTCGGTATGGTGGCGGCCACCCGGCATAAGCTCCTCGAGCACGTCACCGGTAAAGCACCAAATGGTCTTTCCCGACCCCGCAGGATAGGCCGCACGCACGCGTTCGATAAAGTCAACAAGCCCAGCCTGATTCTCGGGCTCCATGGGCTCGCCACCCAGAATCGTCAGGCCATCGATAAAGGGATGGTCGAGACTCTCGATAATCTTATCCTCGACGGCGCGATCGAACGGCTCGCCCGCAGCAAAGTCCCACGCGACAGAGTTAAAGCAATTCTTGCACCCACGACGGCACCCGCTCACAAACAGAGAAGTACGAACGCCTTCCCCATCAGCAATGTCGAAATACTTAATGTTCGCGTAGTTCATAGGTAACTCTCCCGGGAGGCCGGGACATATCATCCCGTCCTCAAACATTCTCGGCCTGCGGCCTGCGAAACTGCGGGCGGGACGATATGTCCCGGCCTCATGCAAAGGGTAACTCAATGAACGAAGCGAACATCGAGCATAGGGTTCGAGGTCCAATAAAAACTATGTTGCAGCTCAACCGTCATCGCAAGTAAATCGCAGCTACAGCTCGAATTATTTCCGCTAAGAACTTCGATGAGTGAGCAGACCGCATGCCGCATCTCAGCTACATCAACTTGGCTGCCCCGTAGCGAGGCCCCGGACCTTTGCTCGATATGAGTTCCGCACGAACAGGAGGCGCCAGTGGCGCCTCCGTCGTGAGCCAGGACTGTCCGAAATAGCGAGTAAAGGTCCGGGGCCTCGCTACGGGGCAGCCTGGGATAGTTA
>CABQXG010000246.1 GCA_902468045.1 uncultured Collinsella sp. | reverse complement strand
AGGCGACATCACCGTTTGGTTCAGTAGCGCCAAGAAGGCACCCAGGACGACGACCGCGACGATGCGGATCTGGGTACCGGTAATGCGCCCATTGGCGGGCGCGACCGTACAATTATCAGACATAAGCTTCCTTCGTATCTATTCGATTCTTCGCCGAAGGCGCGCCGGCCCACGGGCGAAATAACATGCACGTGCTATGCGTGCATCAGATACGACAGGAAGAAAGCGAGCGCACTTGGGAAACAACAGGAGAGGCCCCGTATACCAGGGGCCGCCGAATTGCGATGTATGCTTTGGTCAAATCCTTCATAGCGGGGAGGTATTCTAGCAGCCGTCTTCGCCCCTTTCAAGGGATGTAACCCAGACGTTGATTTTCTTCACCGAGGCGCCATCGTTGACGGGTGGCGTGCTTCTCTATCGCCACACCGCGGGGCGAGGGAACGCCGCGGCGAGCTTGTACATCGGCTATGTGTGCAGCTGCGAGCGTGTCGCCGGCGCGCGCTGGGCGCCAGTCCGATCCGGCCGACTCTTGCCGACGGTCGGTCGCCGTCCTCCTCCATCTCCGCCTGCTCTGTTTTTGCTCGGCTCCCTTGTCGTATCATGGACGGACGAGAATTGAGCGAAGGCGGTACGTATGAACATCCAGATATTCGGCACGAAGAAAAGCTTCGATACTAAGAAGGCGCAGCGCTATTTCAAGGAACGTCGTGTGAAGATCCAGTTCATCGACTTGAAGGAAAAGGGGATGAGCAAAGGCGAGCTCGAAAGCGTGGCGCGCGCCGTCGGCGGGATCGACGCTGTGATCGATCCAAAGGCGAAAGATGCCGACACGGTTGCGCTCGTACAGTATCTTGCTGCCGACCAGAAGTTCGAAAAGGTGCTCGATAACCAGCAGATTCTTCGTGAGCCCATCGTTCGCAACGGCCGCCAGGCAACCGTTGGCTACGAGCCTGACGTGTGGAAGGGCTGGGAATAAAGCGGCTGGGAATAAAGTGAAGCGCCCACGCCCGTGGTTTTATCCACGGACGCGGGCGATTGCGTAAGACGTCTCTTGTCGTTTGAGTGGAGCGCCCCGGCGGCGCTGAACAACGCGCCCCGGTGACGTGGCTCGGGGCTCTTTGTGCCGCACATCTATGAGAGGAGATATTTGATGCGCATGGGCGCTACTCCATGTAGCCACCCTGAATGGCGGAAACTGCATGCTCGGTAAAGAACTTGAGCGTGCCGGAGGTATAGCGATTAGCCTTGGGCTTCCAAGCGGCTCGGCGCTCGGCCAGGACGGCATCGATCTCGGCCGGCTCCATCTCCTTGCCGGCGATGCCCACAATAGACAGCGAGCGCTCGGGGATGTTGATCTGGATCAGGTCGCCCTCTTCGATCAGGGCAATCGGACCGCCCACGGCAGCCTCGGGCGAAACGTGACCGATAGCCGGGCCCTTGGAGGCGCCGGAGAAGCGGCCGTCAGTGATCAGAGCAATGCTCGCGCCCAGCTCGGGGTCGCTGGCGATAGCCTCGGTGGTGTAGAACATCTCGGGCATGCCGGAACCCTTGGGGCCCTCGTAGCGAATGATGACGGCGTCGCCGGGCTTGACCTCGTGCGTCAGGACGGCGTGAATGGCGTCCTCCTCGCAGTCGAACGGACGGGCCTTGAGCGTAGCCTGGAACATCTCGCGCGGAACGACGGTGTGCTTGACGACCGCGCCCTCGGGGGCAAGGTTGCCGTGAAGGATGGCGATGGAGCCATCGGTGCCGAAAGCCTGGTCAAACGGGCGGATGATGTCCTCGCGCTTGAGATTCCACTTCTCAAGGTAACGACCGCACTTCTCGTAGTAACCGTTGTTCTTGAGGTCCTCGAGGTTCTCGCCGAGAGTCTTGCCGGTGACGGTCATAACGTCGAGGTGGAGCATCGACTTGATCTCCTCCATGATGCGCGGCACGCCGCCCGCATAGTAGAAGAACTGCGCCGGCCACTCGCCTGCGGGGCGAACGTTGAGCAGGTAGTGGGCGCCACGGTGCAGGCGATCGAAATCGTCGGCGGACATCTCGATGCCAAACTCGCGGGCGATCGCGGGAATGTGCAGCAGCGAGTTGGTGGAACCGGAGATGGCGCCGTGGACCATGATGAGATTCTCGAAGGACTCCTTGGTCACGATGTCGCGGGGGCACAGGTTGTGCTCGGAGAGCCACACGGACTGACGGCCAGCCTCGCGCGCAAACTCACGCAGATCGGAGCTGGTTGCGGGCAGCAGAGCCGTGCCGGGGAGCATAAGGCCCAGGGCCTCGGCCGTGACCTGCATGGTCGAGGCAGTACCCATAAAGGAGCAGGCGCCGCAGCTGGGGCATGCGTTGTGCTTGGCAAACTCAAGCTCCTCGCGGGAGATCTCGCCGCGCTCGTAGCGGGCAGAAATCGCGCCGAGCTGCTCCAAGGTCAGCAGATCGGGACCGGCATCCATGACGCCGCCGGTAACGACGATGGAGGGGATGTTGATGCGGCCCATGGCCATGAGGTTCGCAGGCAGGCCCTTATCGCAGCTGGCGACAAAGACGCCGGCGTCGAACGGGGTGGCCTTGGCATGGATCTCGATCATGTTGGCGATCATTTCGCGGCTGGGCAGCGAGTAGTTAATGCC
>CABQXG010000245.1 GCA_902468045.1 uncultured Collinsella sp. | reverse complement strand
CGCTCTGGCGGGTTTGCAGCGTCAACTGGTTACGCGGTACGTAGAACCGCGTAACTGTTAGGGCCGCTGACCCATGCCACCCTCGAGGGTGACGGTCTCACCGTTCATGTACTTAAAGTCGGGACCGCAGAGCTGAACGACCACACGGCCGATTTCCTTCTCGACGTCGCCGTAGTGACCCGCCGGCGGCATGTGGACGTTGGCCTTGAACGCCTCGGGATAGGCATCCTGGAAGTTCTCGAGCGCAGCGGTCCAAGCAAGCGGGCAAACGATATTGACGTTGATGCCGTCCTTGCCCCACTCGTTGGCGGCAACGCGGGTCAGGCCGCGGATGCCCTCCTTGGCGGCAGCATAGCTACACTGGCCATAGTTGCCAAACAGGCCGGCGCCCGAGGCAAAGTTGACCACGGAGCCCTTGGTCTCCTTCAGGTGCGGATAGGCCTTCTGCATGTACAGATAGGTAGCATACAGACCGGAGTAAATGGCCAGGTTAAACTGGTCCATGGTGTGATCGACGATGGTCACGCCCGAGGCGCTGGCCTGAGCATTGTTGACGACGGCGGCGATGCGGCCGAACTCCTCAATGGCCTTGTCGATGACGTTCTGGACGACGGCCTCGTTGTCCTGACCAGCCGAGACATCGGCCTGAACAGGCAGAACCTTGACGCCGTACTCGGCCTCGAGAGACTCCTTGGCGGCCTCGAGCTTGGCAACGTTGCGGCCGGTGATGACGAGGTTCGCGCCCTCCTTGGCAAATGCGATATCGATGCCGTAGCCGATGGAGCCAGCGGAACCGTCCTTGAGCGTGGCCTTGCCGCCGCCGGTGACGATCACGGTCTTACCAGTGAAAAGTCCCATACAAAGTCCTTTCAAATCGCGACGGGCACGCCCGCCGACTGCGCGTGTCCAACTTCACGCGCCAAAAGCTGAGATGCAACTTTAGCGTGTTCAAGCGAAAATAAAAGACCGCGGTAGGCGAACGGCACCACGTCGTTCGGCGAAGGGATTGTCAAGTGCAAACTGGATAAAGCGGCCGAGTTATTGTTATCAGATCGAGCCATCGAACACGTTTTGAAACTTTGCTGCGGCGCGCGGGATGTCGGCGCGAGACTTTATCATAGGGTGACAAACAACGATGAGGAGCACATGCCTATGACAGACGAGCTGGACCCCCAGACTCAACAGCATATTGATGATTCCGCAGACGTCACCGCAGATACTGACGCTGTGACCTGCGATGGTATCGACATCGACGACCCCATCTTGGACGAAAGCGCTACGGCGGAAACCCCCGAAACAGAAAACGCCGATGAGCAAAACGACGATGCGCCCGCTCAGGACGACGTCCCGCAAGCAGCGGGCCCCATCGAGGTGTCTTCGGAAGAAGAGCTCGATGCCGTCATGGACTCCATGATGGATGCTGTCAAAGCGATGAAAGACGCCGTCGCCGATGCCGATATTGATGCCGAGGAAGAGGAGGCCGCCGAGGCGGCCTCGACCTTTGTGCCCGGCGAGACTCCGGTTGCCGACCAGGGCAGCACCATGCCCTCGTTTCTGCAGCTCGAGCACCCCACGATTGGCGCCGATGCGGTCGATCCGCACGCAGCAGGCTTTTCTGTGGTCGAGGGCGGTACCGGCAATATCGCCGCGCCGCAGGCTGCCGATGCGGACGCTGCCGACACCGCTCGCCCGACCGCCCCGCACTCCCCCGCCGCGAGCCGCGATCTGGGGACCGCTGTCTCGAACACTGCGAACGCCGTGGGCACCTTTATCGCCCAGGGTGCCTCGGCCATGCGCGAGATGAACGCCGCGAAAAAGGCACTTGCCGATGCCCGCGCCCACCTGGCCGAACTTGAGCAGCGCATTGCCGATCAGGCCGAGGAACTCGAGCCAGGATATCGCAGGCCGCTACGAGCAGATCGTCGCCGACCAGCGTCAGGCGATCGCCACAGCGCAAAAGACCGCTGCGGCAGCCGAAATCGATCGCGATGTCCATGCTTCCAAAGTAGCAGAGCTCAAGGGTCAGCTCGAACAAATGAAGACAGAGGATGACGCGACCGAGCTCCGCCTGAAGGCCGCGCTCGATGCCGTGGAGGCCCGCGAGGCGAGCTCGCGCGAGACCGGCAACCGCCTCGTTCGCCGTCTTGAGGATTCCAAGCGCATCCGCGACAAGGTGCAGGCCGAGCGAGACGCCGGCATTGCCGCCGCACAACAAACCGTCGACGCCACGCGCGCCCAGCTCGAGACACTGCGTCATGAGTATGCCGAGCTGCAACGCAATCCCTCGGCAAATCCCGCCAACTATACGGTGCGCACTAGCGAGCTCTCGATGCAGATCTCCGACACGGCAGATGCCCTGCGTAAAGCCGAAGAAGATGTCCCGCGTATCACCGCCGACCTTGAACACTCGCTTGCCGCAGCCGAGCAGGCCGTCGAACAGGCGCAGGCCCCCATTGCCGAAGCCAAACGCGCGCACCAAGCCGTGACGGCAGAGGCCGATGCCGCGCGCGACGAGCTGCAGACCGCAAAAACCGCCGCTGCAACGCGCCAGCGCAAACTGCGCGAGAAGATCGCCGCCGAGGACAAGGCACGCCGCGACCAAGAGCAGAGCATCGCCAACGCCCAAGCAGATGCCGCACATGCGCAGTCGATCA
>CABQXG010000244.1 GCA_902468045.1 uncultured Collinsella sp. | reverse complement strand
GAAAGCACTTAATGTGCTTTCCGTCTTGCGCAGGACTGTAGAGCAGCAAACTTAACCCCCGCCAGCCGGCCCCGGAGACCCTCCCGGACAGCCAAAAAATTTTTTTCAAAAAAGTTGTTGCGTGGCGGACAGACTTCTGTGTATACTAATCCCCGCAGCGCACGCGAGCGGAAACAAACGCGAACGTCTGCCTGGGGAGTTAGCTCAGTTTGGTTAGAGCGCCGGCCTGTCACGTCGGAGGTCGCGGGTTCGAGCCCCGTACTTCCCGCCAACGCAATTAAAGCCACGTCTTCGGACGTGGCTTTTTGCGTATGATGCACTTTGTTTTGATAGAACGATCGCCCTGGTGCATCTTCGCCCAGAACCCCCGCGCCTTCGGGAACGCAAGTAAAATCTAATGAGTATATCTGTCTGAACAACAGCTTTGTTGCGCAACACCTGTTCTACGAGACAGGGGGTTAGGTTATACTAAATTGCACTGTGCGCCGCATCTGATGCATTTCGCTCCAAGCGCGGCACTCAGTGGATATCCGATTTACCATTTGGATGTCCTGGCGGTCATTTAGCGTCTCGACACAAGCTCGGCCCCGGAACTCGTTCGAGCTGTTCGTATTCCTTGAAAGGGGAAAAATGGACATATCGAGGAAGACTGATTACGCCCTTCGTATGCTGGCGATGCTTGCTGAGGATCCGGAGTGTTTGCTTTCTGTTCGCACCGCTGCCGAAGAGGTCAATGTTCCGTATTCGTTTGCCCGCTCGATTCAGCACGGTTTGGTCCAGGCCGGTATTGTGGAGAGCCTGCGTGGCGTCCACGGTGGCATGCGTCTCAAGGTCAGTCCGGACGACGTCACTATCCACCAGGTCGTCGAGGCCGTTCAGGGTCCTATGGTTATGAACGATTGCACCGCGCCCGATGGTGACTGTGCGCGCATGGGCGCGTGCTGCTATCATCCCCTGTGGGCCGGAGCTCAGGCGTTGATGCGCGACTACCTCGATTCCGTTTCGCTCGGCGACATCGTCGCTCACCGCCAGTTCCCGGCCGTCGATCCCAAGTTCGCCGACCGCGAAGCGTTTCCCGAGTACGCCACCTGCGCGTGCGCTTACCGGGAGGAATAGCGCCGCATAAGGAGCATAGCCATGATTCAGGACCCCTTTCGTTCGATGATTCGTTCGGAAGGGGTCCTGCGTTATCGCGACCTTCCGTGGCGCCGCACACGCGATCCGTACATCATTTGGCTTTCTGAGGTCATGTTGCAGCAAACACAGGTGCCGCGTGTGGAGGCGCGCATGCCGGTGTGGCTCGATCGTTTTCCGACTGTGCAGGCGCTTGCCCAGGCCGCGCCTTCCGATGTTTTGGACGCTTGGCAGGGCATGGGCTACAACCGACGCGCTCTGGCGCTTCACGGGGCCGCTCAGCGCGTTGTAGAGGACTGGGACGGGGAGTTTCCGCGTGAGACGCGTGACTTGGTCGCTCTGCCTGGTATTGGCCCGGCAACGGCGCAGGGTATCCGTTCGTTTGCGTTTGATCTTCCGGGCGTGTATTTGGAGACCAATGTGCGCACGGTCTTTTTGCATCATTTCTTTCCCGATGTGCCGGCCGTTCCCGATCGCGAACTGGTGCCGCTGATCCAAGCTGCCTGTCCGGCGGTCCCCGGTGCGGCGGCGGACGAGATCGCGCCCTTTGCCGCGCCTCAAGACGATGCCGATACGCCGCGCGCGTGGTATTACGCATTGCTGGATTACGGCGCGTATCTTAAAAAGACACTGCCCAATCCGTCCAGGCGGTCGGCGGGCTATAGTCGTCAGTCCAAGTTTGAGGGCTCGCGCCGCCAAAAGCGCGCGCATATCGTGCGTATGTTGTTGGCAGCGCGCGATGGGCAGCCGGCGGGGATTACGCTTGCTGATGCCGTGGTGGGCGTTAACGAGATGGAAGCGGCAGCCGGTCGCGGGCCGGTCGAGTGCGACTTGATCGCGGGCATTCTAGCTGACCTGGAGCGCGAGGGCTTTTGCCGAGCCGAGGACGATCGTTGGTTGAGTGTGTAGCCCGCTCAAATCTGAAGAACGGGATTGTAAGGTTTAAATTCGCGGCTTGAGGGCATCCTAAAGACAAGGTCGCTCAAAGCCTATGGGCGGCACGTGTTGAAGGGAAGTACACCTATGGATTTTGAGAATTCCCAAACCAAGAAGAACCTCGAGACCGCTTTTGCCGGTGAGTCCCAGGCACACACCAAGTATCGCTACTACGCATCCAAGGCCAAGAAGGATGGCTACGTTCAGATTTCGAATATCTTTGCCGAGACGGCGGGCAACGAGTCCGAGCACGCCAAGCTGTGGTTTAAGTATCTGCACGACGGCGCCGTTCCGGGCACTCTGGACAACCTGCGCGACGCCGCCGCGGGCGAGAACTACGAGTGGACCACGATGTACGACGAGTTCGCCAAGACCGCCGAGGAGGAGGGCTTTGCCGAGATTGCCGCAAAGTTCCGTGGTGTCGCCGCCGTCGAGAAGGCCCACGAGGAGCGCTACAACAAACTCGTCGAGCGCATCGAGTCGGGCGAGGTGTTTGAGCGCGAGGGCGTAAAGGTGTGGAAGTGCCTGAACTGCGGGCACCTGCACGTTGGTGCCGAGGCGCCTGAGGTGTGCCCGGTGTGTAACCACCCGAA
>CABQXG010000243.1 GCA_902468045.1 uncultured Collinsella sp. | reverse complement strand
CCCGCCACTTTTCGCGAGCAGGCGGGTCTGCTACGCGAGCCGAGCATCATCACCGGCATGCTCATCTTTTTGTTTGGCGTGGGGTCGGTCTACGTTTTCTATGGCTACGTGACGCCTTATCTTGAGCAGGTGCTGGGCATGGGCACGGTCGAAGCCAGCACCACGCTCATGGCCTACGGCGTGTTCTGCCTGATCTCGAACATCCTGGGCGGGTGGATCGATGCGCGCTTTGGCATGAAGGCGCTGCTTGTGACGTTTGTGCTGCAGGCGGCGGCATTGTTTGGGCTGTTTGCCGTAGGCGCTGCCATGCCGCTCGCGCTGGTCTTTGTCTTTAGCTTGGCGCTGCTCATGTACCTGTTCTCGGTGTCGTGCATCACACACTTTATGGATGTGGCACGCAGCCGCCACCCCAAGTCGATGGTACTCGCAAGTTCGGTTGAGCCCATGGCGTTTAACGTCGGCATCTCGTTTGGCACCGCAGTGGGCGGCGCCGTGGTAAGCGGAGTTGGCATTGCATATGTAGGCGCGGTCGGTGCCGTGTTCTCGCTTGTGGCCTGGGCGCTCACGCTGGTGACGATTAAGTTGGCTCGCTGGGAGCGCCGTCGTCAATCTGCACAGCCCCGGATGCAGGCATAGGGGCGAACATGGCCCAAGGTGGCGAGCAACCGGTGAAAACCGTCCCATACGAGTAGTGTTTATCCGCCTGCAAGCTCCAGCAGTGCAATTTCGTGAACTTCAGATACACACTTTTCTACTATTTCGTGTATTCCAAGTACATGAAATCGTACTAAACTATGTATCTGAAGTACACGAAATTGGAAAGGCGGCCCCATGCGCAGATCAATCGAATCCGTTATCGAATCATGGGCGACAAAGGACGCGTCGCGCCCCCTCCTCATCCGTGGTGCGCGACGCGTAGGCAAAACGTACGTTGCCGAGGAAATCGGCAGACGAATCGCCGGCGATGCGTTTGTCAAACTCGACTTTCAGACCGATCTTGAGCTGATCGCTCCGCTGTTCGACTGTCCCACCGACGACGTTGACGCCATCGTGGCGCGAATCTCAGACTATAAACGCACCCCCATTCGCAAAGAAACCGCCTTCATCCTGTTTGACGAGGTGCAGCTCTGCGAACGGGCGCTCAACTCGCTTCGCTTTTTTTCGGGTTCGGGCTGGCGCATATGCGCGACCGGCAGTCAGCTCGGCGTCGCCACGCGCAAGCGCAAGTTGCCTTTTCCCAGCGGCGTTCGTCAAGAGACCATGCATCCTATGTCGTTCGAGGAGTTTCTCTGGGCGCTCGACGAGGAGCAGATGGCCAATGCCATTCGTACCCACGCCGGCACGCTCGAGACCTACGCTGCGCACCAAGCCGCGCTCAGCCTGTTTCATCGATACCAGATCGTGGGCGGCATGCCCGCCGCCGTCAACGCATATCGCAAGACGTTATCCATCGAGGATGCGCGTGTCGAGCAGCGCGAAATCGACGAGACCTATACCGCCGATATGACCGACCCCGAAAACGGGATCAGCGGCGTGGCGGCGCGCAAGGTCTGGCGCTCCATTCCGTCCCAGCTGCTGAGATCGTCCACAAAAAAATTCAAGTACTCCGAGGTCGAACGCGGAGGCCGTCGCGCCAAGCTTATCGAGCCGCTCGACTGGCTCGAAGGCGCCGGCATCATATCGGTCAGCAACCTGACCGAAGGCATCGAGCCTCCCCTCGTTCCCTTCGACGACGAAGATGGAAGTTTCTTTAAGGTCTATCTTCTCGATACCGGCCTCATGTTCTACAAACTCGGCATCAACCCGCGGCTCTGGCTCGACCTCAAAGAGGATTCCGCCATAGCGCTATCTTCCGACTTCCGAGGCGCCCTGGCGGAAAACTCGGTCATGCAAGCATTTTCGGGCAATAGCTTGCAGACGTATTACTGGGTGCCGCCGTCGTCTTGGAAGACGACCGGCGAGCTCAATTTTTTACTTCAGACCGACCGTATGGAAATTGTGCCCGTCGAAGTAAAGTCCACACGTAACGTGCGCGCGAGAACCCTCGGGTCGTTTATGGACAAAGCCCGATCGCCATATGCCTACATTTTGTCCGAGAACAATTTTTCCCGCAGCGAAACCGATGACGGGCGCGAGCTGCGCCACCTCCCCTTGTACGCAGCGGGCTTTATTGGAGCAAACTGCCTCAAGAGCAGTCTGTAAGCCCTGCGCGACCGCCTAGAAAGGAAGCCGCTCATGCAACGCATTCTTTTTATCTGCTATGGAAATATCTGTCGCTCGACGATGGCTGAGTCCGTGTTTACCGAGCTGGTGCGGCGCGCCGGGCGCGCGGGCGAGTTTGTCATTGACTCCGCTGCGACCTCAACTGAGGAGATCGGCAACCCGCCGCATCATGGCACGGTCGCCAAGCTGCGTGAAGTCGGGATTCCCGTCGTTGCGCCCCGTGCCCGCCAGGTGCGTCGCGCGGAGTATGGCGACTGGGACCACATTGTCTATATGGACGACGAGAACGCCCGCGGCCTGCGGCGCATCTTTGGCGACGACCCCGACGGCAAGGTTACACGCTTGCTCGATTGGACCGAGCGCCCCGGCGACGTGGCCGATCCCTGGTACACCGGCAACTTCGATGCCACCTACCGCGACGTGCTCGACGGTTGCACCGCTATGCTCGAGCAGCTGTAGGTTCG
>CABQXG010000242.1 GCA_902468045.1 uncultured Collinsella sp. | reverse complement strand
TACGCTGGGATCGGGCAGCTCCCAAATGCGCTCGGCATTGGGAAGGTCCTTATCAACCTCGCGCACGAACTTGCACTCGTCATCGAGCAAAAAGGACTTGGTTCGGTCAAAGAGCGCAAGATGCAGATTGGGAAACGTCCTGACGGCTTGGGCGAGCCTTCGAATCGCCAGGTGCGAATACACCTCACGGTCCACCATCTTGCCGTCGGCGTAGACCTGGGCGCCGTTAGCGGCGACAAAGTCCATCTTGTCGCGAACGGGCGCAAAGAACTCGCACAGGCGATCGTAGCGACGACCTGACGATGCGGCGAAATGCACGCCATGCTCGTGTAGCGCCAGAATCAGTTCGTAGGTCTCGGGAGGCACCTGACCGTTTTCGTCAAGCAGTGTGCCGTCCATATCGGATGCAATCAGTTTAAACATAGAAAAGCTCCCTTCGGGCTTGTTGGAATCGAACGTGTATCCGATTCCAACGTACCCAAAGGGAGCTCAAATAAGACTCCGCGGGCGTAAACGTTACAAGGACCTGGCAAATAGCTCACACATGCCAGAGGCCCTACGGTCGCGGCGTCAGGCGACACGCCACCCCGACGGCCAGTCGTTTAAAAACGTCCCCGATGACTAGTCGGCGTAGGTGAAGGTCGTGACGTCGAACATGCCCTCGGGGCGGATGCGAAGCGTCGGGATGACCGGCAGGGGCAGGAAGATGATGCCCATGATGGGGTCGAGCGGCGGCTCAATACCCATGGCGCGCGCCTTGACCATAAAGTCATCGTGCTGCGCGGCAAGGTCCTCGGCCGTGCCCTCGCTCATAAGGCCACCGAGCGCCAGCGGAATGCGCGCCACGACCTCGCCGTTGCGCACCAGCACGTGGCCGCCCTGGCCCACGGCCTCAACGGCAGCCATCATATCCGCCGCATTGTCGCCCACCACGCACACGTTGTGCGAGTCGTGGCCGATCGTGGAGGCAATGGCACCACCGGTAATGGTGAAACCGCGCACCCAGCCGCGACCGATATGCTTGCCGACCAGACCCAGGCCAGCGGGGCCGTCGCCATCAGCGCCCTCGGCCTGCAGCGACACGCCGCGGCCATGGCGCTCAATCAGCATAATGCGACGCAAGTCCTCGGCGCTCTCGGGGCGGGCCATACCCGTGATAGCCATACCCGGCACCACGTCGATCACGGCCTCGCCCGGCTTAAAGGCATAGTCGAACACGTCGAGCGATAGCTTCGGCAGCTTAACGGAAGCACGCAGCTCATCGGCAAGGGCCGCAACCTCGGCCATCTCGGGTGCAATCTCGCCCACAAAGGTGCCGTCCTGCGCCACCAGGGCACCGGCGGCATATACGCGATGCGGAGCCGTGGCAAACGTCAGGTCGTTGAGTACCAGCAGGTCGGCACGCTTGCCCGGGGCGATGGCGCCACGCAGCTCATGCGGGTCGCGACAGCCGTGGTCCAGGCCAAATGCCTCAGCCGTGGAAAGGGACGCCATGGAGATGGCGACCACGGGGTCGATACCAGCCTCGATAGCCACACGGCAGGCATTGTCGATCATGCCGGTCGAAAGCGCATCGGAGGGAGCGCGGTCGTCGGTCGCAAAGCAGCAGCGGCGGGCGCGCGCGGGATTCTCCAGCAGCATCGGCGATAGATTGGCCAGGTCATGGCTGCACGTGCCTTCGCGCAGCATCACGTACATGCCGCGAGACAGCTTGTCGAGCGCCTCCTCGGGAATCGTCGACTCGTGGTCGGCGATAATACCTGCTGCGGCATAGGCGTTGAGGTCCTTACCGGCAACGAGTGGCGCGTGGCCGTCAACCTGCTTGGACGGCGTCTGGTTGGCAGCATCGATGCGAGCACAGGTCTCGGGGTCGGCCATAAAGACGCCCGGCAGGTTCATCATTTCGCCCAGACCAAAGACATCGCCTGGATGCTCGGCAAAAAACGCCTGCATATCGGCAGCCGAAATAACGGCACCAGCCTGCTCGTCGGGCAGCGCGGGCACGCACGAAGGCATCATGTACTTGATGGAGATGGGTGCGCGGCGGCCGTCCTCAATCATAAAGCGTAAGCCGTCGAGACCGGCAACATTGGCAATCTCGTGGCTGTCGGCAATGGCGGTGGTAGTACCGCGCGTCGCGGCCATGCGAGCATACTCGGCGGGACGGATGTTCGAAGACTCGATATGCAGATGCCCGTCAATAAAACCGGGAGCGAGATAGCGACCCTGGCAGTCGATGACCTCAGTTGCCTCGTAGGTGCCAGCGGCATCGTCGCGACCATCGTAGAGCACGCCGACGATCACACCGTCCTTGACGGCAACGCTGCCGGGCGCCACACGCTGGCCATACACGTCGACAATCTGCGTATTGATAAACAGCGTGTCGACGGGCACGCGGCCCTCGGCGGCCTCGATCACAGACCTCATGACCTCAACGGACATACATACTCCTTTAACCGTAGAAAAAAGCTGCGGAGCGGACAGACCTTCACCGCAGCAGACCAATAGCCATTGTATGCCCAAACGATGGGTCAACAATACGCCTCTCCGCTTAACGGCACACGCCGCTCAGCGCAATGGGGGCAGGTTACTTTGCACCAATGACAAGGAGTGTCCCAAAGTGCCGGCACAAAAGAATCGTCCCTAAGCGCCAACAACGGAAGCGCCGATGTTTTGGCAACGGCAGACACTATGACCCAAT
>CABQXG010000241.1 GCA_902468045.1 uncultured Collinsella sp. | reverse complement strand
ACCTGGGTTTTACGACGATGTTCTGGCAAGAGGGCGGCGCGGTAGACGAGAGCTTCACCCCGGCCTTCGACACCACCGGTGTTCTTACCAGCGCAAAGTAGTGCGTTCGTCGATGATTTTTCTGGGACGGGGATAAAAAATCATCGAGAGGATCGCCTGTTCGAAAAGTTGCCAAAATAGCCGCGCCCCAAAAAGACTGGTTATTGGGCGTTGACAGTTGGCGAGCCGTAGGTAAAATATCGACTTGTCCTGGGGACGTAGCTCAGTTGGGAGAGCGCTGCCGTCGCATGGCAGAGGCCGAGGGTTCGACTCCCTTCGTCTCCACCCTTGGATTTGATAAGCCGCTGACATTGTGTCGGCGGCTTTTTTTAAAAGAAAGGGCTATACCATGGCCGAGCTTGAGTCCCAACCATTGTCCGACGAGGAGCGCGCTGAGTTGGAAGAGCTCCGCGCTGAGAAGGCCCGCCGCGAGGCTCGGGAAGAGGCCCGTCGCGAGCGCGAGGAGCTGGCTGCCCTGCGTGCCGAGCGCGCGAAGGCCGAGGAGGTCGCCTCGAACGCCGCATCCGAGCGCAAGCCCGCGCCCGCACCCAAGCCCGCTGCAGCGAAGTCTGCACCTGCCGCGCCCAAACCTCAGCCTAAAAAGGCCGCTCGTCCCAAGTCCGTCGAGCCCAAGCCGAGCCGTGACGAGATGACCTTTGCCCAGCGCATGGTTACCTCCAAGGAACCTACGGGCGAGAACGAGATCCCTGGCATGGCGCCGGCTCAAAAAATCATCATTGTCCTTGCCCTCATCGCGTTTGTCATCTTTATGGGCTACACGATCCTGACCAGCATGGGACTGCTCTAACCGATTTGCATCGGGTGTCATGTCCTCATCCTCTGCCCTCGTCTAACCCTCAAATTCTGCACCACACATCCGAAAGGTCGCCCCATGGCTTTGACCGATATCTCTCATCCCACCGACATCGCAATGCTCACCGATCTGTACGAACTCACTATGGCCCAGGGCCTGTGGGAGAGCGGCAAGGCCAATGAGCAGGGTTGTTTTACCGCGTTTTACCGCGACCATCCCTTTGGCAGCGCCTATGCCGTCATGTGCGGCACCGCCGAGCTGCCCGAGCTAGTCGAGAATCTGCGCTTTACGCCCGAGGATATCGACTACCTCGCATCGCTTGAGGCCCCGGCCGGCGGCGCGATGTTCAAGTCCGCATTCCTCGACTACCTGCGCGATTTTCGTGCGCATGTAAATATCGACGCCGTCCCCGAGGGCGAGCTCGTCTTTCCGCGCGAGCCCATGGTGCGCGTCACCGGCCCCGCGCTGGAGTGCCAGCTGCTCGAGACGGCGCTGCTCAACATCGTCGGGTTCCAGACACTTGTCGCCACCAAGACGGCGCGAGTGGTGCTGGCGGCGGACGGCCGTCCCGTGGCCGAGTTTGGCCTGCGCCGAGCCCAGGGTCCCGATGGCGGCCTGGCCGTTGCGCGCGCGAGCTACGTCGCCGGCTGCTCCTCTACGTCCAATGTGCTCGCCGGCCGCCGCTACGGTATTCCCGTCTTTGGCACGCATGCGCACAGCTGGGTGATGAGCTTCGATTCCGAGCTCGAGGCCTTCCGCGCCTTTGCCAAGTCGAGCCCCAAGAACTGCACGCTGCTCATCGACACCTACGATGTGCGCGAGGGCTGCGAGCATGCCATTACGGTTGCCAAGGAGATGGAGGCGGCGGGCGAGCGCCTGTCGGCTATTCGCATCGACTCCGGCGACCTTGCCAAGCTCTCCAAGTATGTCCGCGGCCGTTTTGATGCCGAGGGCCTGCCCTATGTGGGGATCTCGGTTTCCAACGATCTTGATGAGTACACGATTCAGTCGCTGCTCGACCAGGGCGCGCCCATCGATAGCTTTGGCGTGGGCACCAAGCTCGCGACCTGCTACGACCAGCCGGCGCTGGGCGGCGTGTACAAGCTTTCCGCCCGCCGTGCGAGCGAGGCCGACCCGTGGACGCCGGTGGTCAAGCTCTCCGAGCAGCCCTACAAGCGCACGATCCCGGGCGTGCAACGCGTGCGCCGTTATTACGACGGCTTTGGCGGCCCGGTCTGCGACATGATCTACGACGAGGACCATCTGGTGGGGGAGGGCGCCGCGCGCGGCAATACCCTCGTGGCCGTGAATGATGCCGCCCTGGCGACCGACGTGTCGGAGCTTGAGTATCGCGAGCTGCTGGTGCCGATCGTGCGCGATGGCAGTGCAGTGGCTCCGCGTGAGAGCATCCAGGACGCGCGCGAGCGCTGTGTTTGGGCGCTCGATCATCTGGACGCAGCTTTCAAGCGCTTCCTGTACCCGCAGACTTATGTGGTGGGCATGGAGCAGGGCCTGGCTCAGGTGCGCGACGAGCTCGTGCGCAAGAATATGGCCGCGGCCTCGGCTTTCCCCTGGGCAAAATGATCCGCATGCGACGGAGGAAAACGTATCATTTTCTCGCTCGCCCGTTCGCCCGTTCGCTGAACAGTCGATTGGTTTGACGTATGACGACTTCTTATAAAACGATGGTGGTAAAGATCGGTTCGTCCACGGTGGTGGGCGCCGACGGCAAGGTCAACCGCGCCTTTATCGGCGGGCTTGCCGATCAGGCCGCAGCGCTGCGCAAGCTCGGCTGGCGTCTGGTCGTGGTGAGCTCGGGCGCTATTGCCTGTGGCTATCCCGTGTTGGGCTTCGACCGCAAGCCGGTCGG
>CABQXG010000240.1 GCA_902468045.1 uncultured Collinsella sp. | reverse complement strand
CACCGAGGACGCGGTGCGCGAGCGTACCCGCGACTCACGCATCAAATTCACTGGCGCCATCGTCTGCATCGTCGCCGCAATCCTGGTGATCATCCTAGTCTGGCTGTTCGCGAGCAAGTAAACCAGCTGCCAAAAAACGCTCAACGCAGTTGCGGTGAGATAGTTCCTGTTTAGCCCTCAAAAAGCCAATTTAAGAACTATCTCACCGCAACTTATTAGATTGATGCAAGGCAATCTATCCCTCTTGCACCAATCTCTTGACATAAGGAGTGTCCCCAGGTGCCGGCACAAAAGGAACGTCCCCAAGTGCCAACAACGGCGGCGCCGATGTTTTGGCGAAGTCAGCGAAAACCCGCCAGAGCGAGCAAGGTGCCTTGAAACAAGGCGGCATTGACCTTCTGGTCATGCCGCCGAAGTTGAAAGGCAGATTGCCGCTCTGGCGACCGGTTACGGCGTTTGTAAAACGCCGTAACCTACTGAATGAGCATCGCGTCGCCAAAGCTGAAGAAGCGGTAACGCTCTTCGATGGCGGCGGCGTAGGCATCCATGATCTGGTCGCGGGTGGCAAGCGCGCTCACAAGCATCATGAGTGTAGAGCGCGGCACGTGGAAGTTCGTGATCAACGCGTCGACCACGTGATAGGTCGAGCCGGGCATAAGGTAGAGCTGCGTTGTCGCGTTCTCGCGCACCACGATGTCGCCGCGGCCGAGCGTGTCGGCCCCGTCCTCGCGGCCCTCAAAATAGCGCGCCGTCACAGCCGGATCGGACACCGGCGCGTCCGCGTCAAACGCGCTCTCGAGCGAGCGCACCGCGGTGGTGCCGACGGCGATCACACGATGACCCTCGGCCTTGGCCTTGTGCACGGCATCGACAACCTCCTGCGACACGTGGTAGCGCTCGGTGTGCATCACGTGCTGCGTGGGGTCGTCCTCCTCCACCAGACGGAAGGTATCGATACCCACCTCGAGCTCGACGGCGGCAAACTTCGCACCCTTGGCCTCGATAGCGGCCATGAGCTCGGGCGTGAAGTGCAGACCCGCCGTAGGAGCGGCAGCCGAGTGCTCCTCCTTCATGGCGTAGACGGTCTGGTACTTCTCGGGATCGCCCTCGTAATCGGTAATGTAGGGCGGCAGCGGCACGTGGCCGGCAGCGTGGATGGCCTCGTCGAGCGTGCGCGGGTCGCCGGCGGCATTGCAACCGGCCGGCTCAAAACGCACCAGACGGCCGCCGCGGCTATCGGTGACAAAGTCGACGACCTCGGCCGTCAGCACCACGGGAGCCCCCTCGGGCGCATGGGCGCCACCGGCGCGATACTCAATATGAGCACCGGGCTTCAGGCGCTTGCCCGGCTTGACCAAGCACTCCCAAACATGGCCCAGCGGATCCACGTCCTCGCGGCGCTTGAGCAGCAGAGTCTCGACCACGCCGCCCGAGCCGGCTTTGCGACCGATCAGGCGAGCCGGCATCACGCGCGTCTGGTTGATGACGAGCACGTCGCCCGGCTCGATATAGTCGATGATGTCGCGGAAGATGCGGTGCTCAACGGTACCGCCGTGCTCCAGCGGCGTTCCCGCCTGGGAGCCCTTGCGATCCACCACCAGAAGGCGGCAGGAGTCGCGCGGCTCGGCAGGAGCTTGGGCAATCAGTTCCTCGGGAAGGTTGTAGTCAAAATCATCGGTACGCATAGACACGTCGGATACTCCTTATATAGCTAAAGTCCGCTCTACATCCTAGCAGGCTGACGTCCCAAATGAACTACTTTTTGGACGCTTTGCGCTCGTCG
Organism: uncultured Collinsella sp.; assembly: GCA_902468045.1. Classification (GTDB taxonomy): domain Bacteria; phylum Actinomycetota; class Coriobacteriia; order Coriobacteriales; family Coriobacteriaceae; genus Collinsella. The sequence continues at coordinate 969 of CABQXG010000240.1, read as the reverse complement.
CGGATGCGGGCGCGGTCCATGGCCGCCTCGACGGCCGAGAATCGGCAGCCGCAATAATTCTGCCGATACATGCCAAGCTCGCGCGAACGGCGTGTCGCCTCGGGGTAATACGGGCGAAAATCGCGAATGACCGGGGTGAGACCGCGGGAGGCAGCCAGACGCTCCAGCACGTCATTGCAGGTGTCGAACAGCTGATACGGCGAGACGGCGAGCGTCGTGCCCACATAATCGAATCCGCGCTCCTGGGCCACGCGGCACGCCTCGGCCAGACGCAGGGCATAGCACGCACGACAGCGACGGGGTCGATCGGCGCCCAACGGGGCCACACCGGCCTCCCAGCGCTCGCGGTCCTCGCCTGCCTCAATGAGCTCGATGCCGCCGTCGGCACACCACCGGCGCAGCTCGTCCAGGCGGCGCTGCCATTCATCGCGCGGCTGAATATTGGGGTTGGTCCAGCAAATCGTGGGCTCAAACCCTTCCTCACGCAGCAGGCGAACCGGCTCCAGCGAGCACGGCGCGCAGCAAGCGTGCAACAACAACGGCTTCATCAACATCCCCTCACCCAAAAAAGCGCACGCCAAAGGACGTATCCTCGCAGGCGACAATGCGGCGGTCGCGCAGAATGGTTCGCACGTAATACCAGTCGCCCACACAGCCCGACAAGTGCAGACCAGCCGCCAGGTAGCACAGCAGCGGATAGCCCGAGAGCGCAAACCCTAGGGCAAACGCTGCCGTCACAACAACCGTCGGCGCTAGGCAAACTGCCACGTACCGCCGGCGCGAATACACCACGCCCTCGGCGCAGGCGTAAATCATGCAGGTTTCGAGATTTGCCCCAAAGGTCACCTGCGCGCCCGTAGGCGCAAACAGCTTAAAGAACACACCGTGCACCAGCTCGTGCACGGCAAATGACGCCGCCGAAACCGCAGCCAAGCCGACAATCCAGCCCAAGACCGCCGTCCAGCCACC